>NZ_BAAHCA010000061.1:0-12529 GCF_054776295.1 Streptomyces sparsus | reverse complement strand
CGGCGGCGAGCACCGCCGGCCGGGCGGCCCCCGCACCCGGTCGGCGGAAGCCGCCCTCGACGGGCTCAGCGCTCCGCCGGCACCACCCTGGTCACCTTGCCGTCGAGGTCGGCCTGGACGTAGCCGCCGCCGTGGGCGTCGGCCAGGTACACGGCCAGCCGGAGCGGCGTGTCGAAGGTGTCGTTGGCCTGGTCGACGAGCAGATAGCGGGAGGTGGGTCTGTCGACCCCCAGGTCCTTCTCCGCTCTCGCCACCAGGTCGGGGACGACGTCCCAGTCGAAGTCGTCCAGGTCGAACGGCAGGTCCCCGCCCGAGAGGGAGCCGCTGATGGGGCCCTTGTCCACGCCCTCGCCCGGGCGGTAGGACCAGGTGTCGTACCGTATGTCGCTGCCTTCCACCATCGTCCACACGGCCACGTGTTCCGGGTACACGACCAGATGACCGACCCGGTCCGTGCCCGTTGCCGCCTTGATCTCCGTGATCGCTCCGCGGATGCCGTCAGGCGTGAGCAGCCCGCCCGCGCCGAGCGGAGACGGCGGAGCGGCGTCATGAGCCGGCGTGGACGTGGGCGCGGGGGACGAGGAGGACGAGGCGCCGGCCAGGGACGGAACCTTCCGGTGCTGGGGGTCCGAGCCGGTGGTGCTGTCGCCGTCCGGCAGCAGCGCCCAGACCAGCACACCGGCCAGGAGGGTCCCGGTGAGTGACGAGGCGACGGCGAGGTGCCGCCGGACGTGCCGCCGCTTCGGACGTTCCGGCGTCACCTCCCGGCCCGCCGACCGGTCCTGCGGCTGCGGCGCGGACCCGCTCGGGGCGTCCGGGGCTCGGCGCGAGTCGTCCGCCGCCCCTGCCCCTGCCCCGGTCGGGTCCGTCCCGTCCTCCACGGGAGGCGCCAGTCGGTACGACGTGGTCTCGCCACCCGCCGACGGCACGGAAAGCCCGCCGTCCGCCACCGATGCCAGCATCCGGTCGACATCCTCGGCCGTGGGTCTGGCTTCCGTCTCCCGGACGAGCACCGCGGTCAGTACCGGTGTCAGCGGACCGGCCCGGCGTGGCGGTGGCACCTCGTCACCGAGGACGGCCGCCAGCGTCGCGAGCGTCGTGCCGCGCCGCAGCGGATGGTGGCCCTCCACCGCCACGTACAGCATCATCGCCAGTGACCACAGGTCGGAGCCGGGCCCGCCTTCCTCGCCCTTGACCCGCTCGGGTGCCATGTAGTCGGGCGTTCCGATGAGGGACCCGGTGGCCGTCAGCACGGTCGACTCGCGGATCGCGGCGATGCCGAAGTCGGTGAGGACGGGGCGTCCGTCGGGACGCAGGAGCACGTTCGCGGGCTTCACGTCCCGGTGCTGGATACCGGCCTCGTGTGCGGCGCGCAGCGCGGCCAGCACCTCCCGCCCGAGCCGGGCGGCCTCGACGGGAGTCATCGGGCCCTCCGCGAGCCGGTCGGCGAGCGACCCGCCGGTGACCAGCTCCATGACGAGCCAGGGGTAGGCGTCGTCGCCGCCGTCCACGGCGTGGTGGATCACGACCACGTTGGGATGCTGGACCCTGGCCAGCGCCCGCGCTTCCCGCAGCACCCGCGCCCGCAGCAGCCGTGCCGCGTCCGGGTCGTACTCGGAGAGCCCCGGATCGGGCGGCCGGACCTCCTTCAGCGCGACGGCCCGGTCCAGGACGGTGTCGCGTGCCCGCCACACCGTCCCCATACCGCCGCCGCCGAGCCGCCCCTCCAACTCGAACCGGCCGTCGATCACCCGTCTCGCGGGTCCCCCGTCGCTCATGGCGGGAGCCTAAGGGACACGGGTGACTCCGTCGGGCTCAGCGGCGGCCGCGGGCCCCGGCCGGCGCGGTCCGACACGGCAGGTCGCCCGCATGGCGCGGGGGGGGGGCGGGCCCGGTACCGGGGCCCGTCCCCTCGGTGAGCCGATCCACCGACCAGTACCCCCTGACGGCCTGCGGCCTCGTGGATGGAAGCCTGGCCGGATGGACACGTTCGCGGATCGGCTCGACGGCTGGGGGAAGTGGTGGGAGGCCGCCATCGAAGCGGCGCAGGAGGGTCGTTGGGTCCGTGACGCGGTCGAACGGCAGGTGATCAGGGACATCCGCGCCGCCACCGACCCCCTCCACGGTGGGCGTTCCGCCCCGTTCACGGGGGACTCGTGGCACGTGCGCATCGGGAGGATCGCGAACTGGGCCGGAGTGGTGCGGCTGGCGGCCCGGTCGGGCGGCTGGGTGCTCGAACCGGTCGCCGGGCGCAACCCGCCGACCCCTGCCGGCATGTCCGAGCTGCTGTCCGGCATCCACGCGGTCGGTGAGCAGGGCGAGATCTGGATGAGGCAGCTGCTGAGGGGGGAGCTGCCCGCAGAGGACGAGATCGCGAAGGCCGAGGGTTTCCTCACCGGGCCGGGGTCCATCGAGGACCTTGAGCTCTTCTTCTACGACTGAGCGGCTGCCTCTGTCTCGTCACCGCCGGGTTCGAAGCCCACCGGACAGGTCGCGCGAGGGTGCGCAGGTGTGGTACCTCCACGTTGCGGCCCAGGAGCGCGGCGGTGGTCTGCCCAGCGTCGCCCATGGACCGGCTCGGCCGGTCCAAATGTGTGAGCCTTGCCAGACCGAAGCGAGTCAGCAGGCGATGGACGGTAGAGGGGACCAGTCCGAGCAGGTGTGCGATGCAGCCCGGTCCCCACCGGCGGGCAAGGTGGACCTTGGTGATCTGCCGCTCGGTCCGGGTGGGTCTTCGGCCGGGGCTGCGGTGCGGACGCGAGGAGTGGTCAGTCATCCCGGCCTCGCCCGCCCACGAACCCCGCGGCACGTAACGGCGCGAGCGAGGTGCCTCGCTGGGAAAGTGGAGTGGGTCACGGGGCCTGGTGCGCCAGTCCGTGTGTCCTCGCTTCCCCCTCCCTGCCCCTCGACTCGGTGACCGGCGCGGTCCACAGCCCGACGATGGCGTCGATCAACCCGGTGGCGGTGTCGTTCCAGGACGGCCAGGACAGTGGCCTGCCGGTGGAGAGGGCACGCTCGCGCTCAACGCACATCTGCACGATCAGATGGCGGGCCATGAGCCCGCGACTGGCGTGCACCTCGGGAGGCAGCGCCGGCAGGCAGGCGTTCAGGTTGCTCAGGAGTTGCTGCAGTGACGGGGAGGCGAGAGGTCCCTCGGCGATGATCTCGTACAGAGCCGGGTCGGCGACCACCTGCGCGCTGAAGCGGGCGTACCAGGTGGGGCTGCCCAGGGCTTCCATGTGTTCGGTGACCGGGCGGACCAGGCAGGCCACCCAGTCTCGAAGGTCCGTGGAAGTCCCCGCTTCGGTAACCAGCCGGGCGCGGATCTGCTCGATCTGCTCGGCGTGCCTGCGGGCGATCGCGCGGACCAGGTCGGTCTTGGTGCCGAAGTGGTAGTTCACAGCGCCGGTGTTGCCCTGGCCTGCGGCCTCGCTGATCTGGCGGTTGGCGACAGCGTGGACACCGTGCTCGGCGAACAGCCGCTCACCCGCTGCCAGGATTGCCTCCCGGGTGGCCTCGACCTTCTCCTCGCGCACCCTTCTACCAGCCATGAAGATCACCATTCCGAGACGTCATGCGCCCTCTGCCGACCGGATTCCGGTGTCACCGAAGGTCTCCCTCCGAGGCCGTGCGGCCCCGTAGGGGCAGCCTACTGAGCAGGGCGCCAGGTCGTCGGCCCGCAGTCCGGAGCCCGGCGGGCCGGAGAGGCTGGGACCGCGACGAGCCGAGCGTTCGCGATCACAGAAGTCCCCGTAACCGCACCACTGTCGCGGCACAGCCCCGAAGCCGCCCAGGTCCCAGGAGCGGCCCCGCGTTCGCCCAGCCTCCTGCGTCCTGGCCGGGCTTGACTGGGAGGTCGACCACTGATTAATTAAATCAACGAGGTGATTTAAAAGCCTCATCGTTCCTACCCCCGCAGACGGAGGCTCTGCCTACATGTCCGACAGCCCTGCTCGACCGGGCGGAGCCGGCAACTCCGTGGCCCTGCGACCGAACGTCGCAGTGGCGGTTCTGGCCTTCGCCGGGATCGTGGTCTCGCTCATGCAGACCTTGATCATCCCGTTGGTTCCGCAGCTCCCGGTGCTGCTGGATGCTTCGGCCTCCAACACCGCTTGGGCAGTCACCGTCACCCTGCTCGCCTCCGCCGTCGCCACCCCGGTCGTCGGCCGTCTCGGAGACATGTACGGCAAACGCCGCATGCTGCTCGTGAGCCTGGCCGCGCTGACGGCCGGCTCCGTCCTGTGCGCCCTGGCCGACTCCCTGACGCCGATGATCGTCGGCCGCGCCCTACAGGGCCTGTCCGCCGGTGTGATCCCGCTCGGCATCAGCATCATGCGCGACGAACTCCCTGTCGAGAAGCTCCCCTCCGCCACCGCGGTGATGAGCGCCTCGCTCGGCGTGGGCGGTGCACTCGGTCTGCCCGCCGCCGCGCTGATCGCCGACAACGTCGACTGGCATTTCCTGTTCTGGGTCTCCACCGTCTTCGGAGCCGTTGCCACAGCGCTGGTCGTGGCCTTCGTACCGGAATCCCGGGTACGCGCCGGCGGCCGGTTCGACATGATCGGCGCGCTCGGGCTGTCGGCCGCACTGGTCTCGCTGCTGCTGGCCATCTCCAAGGGCGCCGGCTGGGGCTGGACCAGTGGCACGACACTGGGGTTGCTGGTTGCGGGAGTCACCTGCCTGATCGCCTGGGGCTCGCACCAGCTCCGGACCCGCCATGCGCTGGTGGACCTACGGGTCGCCGCCCGCAAGCAGGTGCTCTTCACCAACCTCGCGTCCATGGCGTTCGGGTGCTCGATGTTCGCCATGTCACTGGTGATCCCGCAGCTGCTGCAGCTGCCCGAGACCACCGGTTACGGTCTCGGCCAGACGCTGCTCGTCTCCGGCCTGGTGCTGGCTCCGCAGGGCCTGGTGATGTTCGCCACGGCCCCGCTGTCCGCCCGTGTCACCCGAGCCCACGGCCCGAAGCTCACCCTGATGCTCGGCGCCTCGATCGTGGCCGTCGGCTACGTCCTCAACACCCTGCTGATGTCCGAGATCTGGCACCTCGTGCTGGTCTCCTGCGTCATCGGCGCCGGCGTCGGACTGGCCTACGGTGCCATGCCCGCCCTGGTCATGGGGGCCGTGCCCGTCTCCGAGACAGCAGCCGCCAACAGCCTCAACACTCTGATGCGCGCCATCGGCACCACGGTCTCCAGCGCGATCGCCGGCGTCGTCCTCTCCCAGATGACCACGGCTTTCGGTCACACCGCCCTGCCGTCGGAGAACGGCTTCCGCACCGTCATGTTCATCGGCGCCGGAACCGCAGTGCTCGCCCTGGCCGCCGCTTCCTTCATCCCCCGACAGCGGCCCCTCGCCGCAGGCACAGGGCACGACGCGGCACACACACCGACCGCGCCCGCGTCCTCGACCGCCGACGTCAGGGCGTAGCACCTCACGAGGCGCCGGTCGTCGTCAACACTGGGGAGGGCCGGTGAACGTTCCCCCGAGCAGAACCGAGAACAAGGAGCACCACCATGTCCAGCACCACCGGATTGGCCGGACGCAGCGTCATCGTCACGGGTGCGGGAGCCGGCATCGGCCGCGCAACCGCCCTGCGATTCGCACAGGAAGGGGCGCGAGTCCTCGTCGCGGACCTCAACGGGACAAGCGCCGCGGAAACCCTCCAGGAGATCGAGGACAACGGCGGCACCGGCGTCGTGGTCGTCGGCGACCTCAGTGACCAGCGCACGGTCGACACCGTCATCGACCGGGCCGTCGAGTCCCTCGGCGGCGTGGACATCCTGGTCAACAACGCCGGTGTCATGGACCGCATGTCCGCCCTCGGCGAGACCGACGACGCCGAATGGGAACGGGTCATCCGTATCAACCTCACCGCCCCCTTCCTGCTCACCCGCGCGGTGCTGCCGCACATGCTCGCAGCCGGACACGGTTCGATCGTTTTCACCGCCTCGGAAGCGGGGCTGCGCGGCGGAGCCGCCGGCGCCGCCTACACCGCCTCCAAGCACGGCATCGTCGGCCTGGTCAAGAACCTTGCCGTCATGTACCGCAAGCAGAACATCCGGGCCAACGCCATCGCCCCCGGCCCCACCTCCACCGGCATCCACGTCGACTCCCGCCCCGACGCCCACGGTCCCGGTGTCGTCGGCCCACTCATCCGGAGCAACATCGGCCGGATGGGCAGCGCCGAAGAACAGGCCGAGGCCATCATCTACCTCAGTTCGGACGCCGCCAGCTTCGTCAACGGCGTGGTGCTGCCGGTCGACGACGCCTGGGCCGCCGTCTGACACCGCCGAATCCTCTGCCTCGCCGCCGCCATGCCTCATCGCACGCACCCCGCAAGTGGCAGGTCCGGCTGAGGAGCCGTCTCGGGCGTCGGGGCCGCCTCGTCGGTGCGGAATGCGCACCAGCCGGCGGCCGAGTGCGGTCGCTGTCGCCAAGCGGCCCGACGACGACCATGAAGCGGCTGGCGTGTGGGCACCGGCAATAGCGACAGTGGTCGCAGCGCCGGCGGCGGAAGGAGCCGCCACCCGCCGCTGCGCTGTCGGCCGGTACCCTTTCGGGATGACCCAGCCCATCGGGCCTGCCGACCGGCGGCCGGCGAATCACGGGCCGAAGGTGGCCGGCCGTAACCGGAACGCTCTGATCGTCGCCGCGCGAGAGGTCTACGCGGCCTGCGGGCTGGACGCTCCGCTGTCCGCGATCGCGCGTCGCGCGGGGGTCGGACAAGGCGTCCTCTACCGGCATTTCCCCGACCGGACGGCCCTGGTGATGGCGGTCCTGGAAGAGAACGTCCAGCAGGTCGAGCAGGCGGCCGCAGTGGAGGGCGCGCATTTCACCGACGTTCTCGGCGTGCTGACCTGGCACATAACGGAGTCGGCTGCCTTCCTGGGCCTGCTGCACGCCCACCGGGCCACCGGCCACTCAGATGCCTTCGCGCACGCCTTACTCCTTTCTGACCGGGTCGAGTCCGCCCTGCGGCAACACCTGCCGACGGACCATCGGCTCAGCGCGGCGAACGACCTGATGCTGGCCGTTGCCATGGTCTCCGGCGCCGTCAGCGGCCCCACCCGTGAGACGCGGGAAGTCCGAGCGCATGCCGCATGGCGGTTGCTCGGCGTCGAGGTGGGACCGGTGCGGCCCTTCGCAGGGTGAGACCGGGGGCATCAGCCCCCGTTGGACTGCCGGATGCCCTTCGCCAGTGCCTCGAAGGTGTACAGGTAGCCGCCGGCCGGTCCACTGACGGTCATGTACGCCTTGGTCCCACCGGGCGTGATCGCCACGTTTGTCGCCGACTCGAGCTCTTCGGTGCGGGCGGGAAGCTCGATGGTCGCCAGGTGCTCACCGTGCTTGTCGTACACGGCCATCGCGGCCCGGCCGTGCAGCGCCTGGTAGAGATTGCCGTCCGCGTCCACCGCGATCGAATCCGTCTGGGCGATCCCGCCGTCCACCCGGACGGCGGTGTGCCGGGAAGCCAGGTTTCCCTCCCCGTCGAGACGGAGGTAGGAGATCCGGTTCTGTGTGAGTTCGCTGACCCACAATCCCTGATAGCCCGTGTCGAAGGAGATTCCGTTCGGGGAGGCCAGATCACCGACGAGGACGGTGGATTTCTTGCCGTCCCTTTCGATCCGCACCACACGCCCCCGCGCATCGCCTGTGGACAGGCTGCGGGAGTCGCTGACGTACAGATTCCCCTCCTTGTCGAAGGCGATGTCGTCGGGATTCATCTTCGCTCCGTCGACTTCGCCGGAGAAGAAGGTCCGCGGGTCGCTTCCGTCCGGGGCAAGGCTGACGACCTCACCGTGCAGGTAGTCGGTCAGGTAGACACGGCCGTCGTACGGGCTGAACTGTGCTGAGGTGTAGGCTCCCCGCCCGTCCGTGTGAAGCGCCCGTGACCTCTTCTTCCTCACGTCGACACTCATCACCTTCGGCTCCCCTTCGGGCGCGGTGACGTCGACGACAAGCAGGTTGCCCTTCTTGTCGAAGGTCGGACCTTCGAGCAGGGTCATCCCGGTTGCTTCGTGCACCTTCGTCAACTGCATGACCTTGTGTGCGCGGATGGTCCTGTCCGCACCGGCGGCGGCCGGTGTGCCGTCGGCGGAACGCATCGTCTCCGTACCGCATCCGGTGAGCGTCAGCATGCCGACGGTGGCAAGCACGGCGAGGGGGCGAACCGGGAAGCGTCGCATGAGGGGATCACTCTTTCTGTCTGCGGTATGCGGGGGCGCCTGAGGGCCGGGCGGTTCGTGCACCCCGCAGGGGGCACGCAGGCGCCTCGCACGGGTGTCGTCACTCACCCGCGCCACAACCGGACAACACTGTCCGGTACTTGCTACGGTAGCGGACGGCCGCTCGCCCGGGTGGCCGATCGATTGGAGTGAGACCCCCACATGACGACCACTCAACCGACGGACCCCGGCGGAATCGCCGCACTGAGGAAGCGCTATCACCTCGAACGCGAACGGCGCGTACGGCCCGATGGCGCTCGCCAGTACCTCGCCCCCCAGGCCGAGTTCCGCTACTACGCCACCGACCCCTACGCGGGTGAAACGGTCGAGCGCGAGCCGCTTCAGGACACCGTCGACGTCGCCGTGGTCGGTGGCGGATTCGGCGGCATCCTCGCCGGAGCGCGGATGCGGCAACAGGACGTGGGACGCGTCCGGATCGTTGAAAAGGGCAGTGACTTCGGCGGCACCTGGTACTGGAACCGCTACCCGGGCATCCACTGCGACATCGAGTCACACGTCTACCTGCCGATGCTCGACGAGACCGGCTATGTACCGGAGTGGAAGTACGCCCCCGGCGAGGAGATCCGCCGCCACGCCATGCGCATCGCGCAGAAGTACGACCTCTACCCGGACGCCCTGTTCTCCACCGCCGTCACCTCACTTACCTGGAACGAGGCGACCGAGACATGGGTCGTGGCCACCGACCGCGGTGACGCGTTCCGCGCCACGTACGTCGTCACCGCCACCGGCACCCTGTCCGAGCCCAAGCTGCCCGGCATACCTGGCATCGAGACCTTCCAAGGACGCACCTTCCACACCTCGCGCTGGGACTACAGCTACACGGGCGGCACGCCGGACGGCGGCATGACCGGCCTCACCGACAAGCGCGTAGGCATTGTGGGTACCGGCGCCACCGGTATCCAGGCCATCCCGATGCTGGCCGAGGACGCCCGGCATCTCTACGTGTTCCAGCGCACCCCCTCCAGCGTGGACGTGCGCGCCAACCGCCGCACCACCGCGGAGGACGTCGGAGCCGACCACGAGGGCTGGGCCCGTGAGCGCCGCGAGAACTTCCTCCGCCTCGTCTCCGGCGAGACGGCCGGCCAAGACCTGGTGAGCGACGGTTGGACCGCCTCGGCCGGACTCCTGGAGAAACTGCTGCCAAGCTTCCGCCGCAACAACAGGGGGACTGCCTACGAAGCCGCCTACGAGATGGCCGATGCCGCGAAGATGAACCAACTTCGCGCACGGGTCGAGCAGACCGTCACCGACCCGGAGACGGCGGAGAAGCTCAAACCCTGGTATCGATATGCCTGCAAGCGGCCCACGTTCTCCGACAAGTACTACGCGGCGTTCAACCGTGACAACGTCTCCCTGGTCGACACCGCGGACACCCATGGCATCGAGCGCGTCACCGAACACGGAGTCGTCGTCGGCAGCGACACGTACGAGCTCGACTGCCTGATCTTCGCCACAGGATTCTCCGTCGGAGTCTCCGGAACACTGTCCGGCAGGCTTCCCGTCCACGGCCGAGGCGGCACCCAACTCCTGCACGAGTGGGGGCAGCGGGGCCCTCGGACCCTGCACGGTTTCACCAGCAACGGCTTCCCGAACCTGATCCACATGGGAAGCCTGCACAACGCCAGCAGCGTCAACTTCACCCACGTGCTCGACGAGCAAGCCGTACACGCCGCCGCCCTCGTCGCGGCGGCCGAAAGCGAGTGCGCGCTCATCGAACCGTCGCGCGAAGCCGAGGACGCCTGGATGCAGGTTATGGCCGAGGACGCCCCTGACCACGAATGGTTCCACGCCGAGTGCACCCCCGGCTACTACAACCGCGAAGGGCTCGGCCGACCGAACACCGCCAGCGCCTACCCCCACGGCGCCGTGGCCTTCCATGAACTACTCAAGCGGTGGCGCACGGAACGCATCGTCGAGGTCCTGCAGGCCAAGGCCGTCGTCCAGACGTCCTGTCCAGGCACGTCGGTGACGGGCGACACGCTGTGAGAGGTCCTTGCAGGAGAAGTGGGCCTTCTGGCTCCGGTGTGGACTTCGCAATCCACACTCAACCCAGAAGGCCCGCACCTCTTCGAGCACCCACCACGCGTGTCACTAGCCTCTCCGAACAACACAGCTAGGCGTTGGTCTCCGAGGCTGTCGGGGCGAACGCGATGGCGTACTCCAGCCGCCACCGGTCGGCGCGCAGCACGGTGTCCGACGTCTCCACCGGGCGCCCGGCGGCGTCGTAGTGGGTGCGTTCGACGACCGTCACGCACTGCCCGGGTGAGCAGCCCAGCGCCTCCGACTCCGGGCTGGTGGCCGGCCGGGAGCCGACGAGCTCCGCGGCGCGCACCACGCGGATGCCGATCGCCGCGAACCGGCCGCGGACCCCGCGCCGGGCGTAGGGGCCGCGCTCCGGGTGCACCACGTCGGTGCCGCCGGTGAGGGCCAGCGGTTCCCAGCTGGTGGAGAGCTGGAGCGGTTGCCGGTCGGCGAGGTACTCGTAGCTGGTGCACGTGACGGGCCCGCCGACGTCCATGGCGAGCCGCTCGGCGACCTTGGGGGTCGCCGTGGTGCTGCTGGAGTGGGCCTCCCACAGCAGGTCGCACGGTTCGTCCCCGGAGCTGATCCGGGCTGCGAACGGTGAGTCGACGGCGCTGGTGGTGCGCAGCAGTGTGCCGAGCGCGGCCCGGTCGGCGACGAACACGCCGCGTCCGAACTGCCCTTCGGCGTAGCCGGCGGCCTTCAGCACCCGGACAGCGCGGTCCACCGTCTGGTCGCTGGCGCGGTAGACCTGCTTCAGCTCGGACCGGGGCGGGATGCGCGTCCCGACGGGGAGCGCGCCGTCGTCGATCCGGCGGCGCAGATCGTCGGCGATCCGCTGGTAGACCGGCCTGGTGTCGTCCATGCAGGCTCCCTTCTCGAGTCGGAAAGGCTAGGTACACAGGCGCGGCTGGGTACCTAGGTCGCCTTATCAGGATCTGCCGGATCTGACCGGCGGTGCCAGGCAGGAGCCAGCAGGACGCGGGCAATCAAACTCACCCGTCCGAGTGAGCGCGCGTCAGCCGGCCCGGTGTGCGCCGTGTTTCTCGCCCGGCGGCGCGGGCGCCGGCGGGGTCGGTGGCGGCGCGGACGCCGTACGGGTCACGTCGGCGACCAGTTCCACTACGTCGGGGCCGTACGCGGCGGAGTTGACCACCTTCAGCAGCAGGCAGAAGTTGCCGTTCGGGCCGTGCTTGCGCGCCAGCCGCGTGTGGTGCCTCGCCAGGTAGCGGGCCGCGGCCTGGTTGGTGACGGACCGTTGACCGCACAGCAGGAACACCGGCCGCGCGTCCTGCCCGGCCGTGAGCCGGGCCAGCAGCACGTACTCGGTGGTGCCGCTCTCCAGCCGGTAGCGTTCGCTGCCGATGGTGAAGCAGCCGCGGTCGGGGCCCGGATCGGGCTCGGTGTTGATCCGCACGCCCGGCAGCAGTGAGGACAGGTGGGCCGCCGACCGACGGTTCGACACCGGCCCGCCGACGCGGAACTCGGTGCGCTCGCCGAAGCCCTGCTGCGCGGTGTCTGCGGAGAGCACCTGCACATGGGAGCGGCAGTCCTGCACCAGGGCCGAGAGTTCGAGCAGCGCGAAGACGTCGTTGCGGGCGACCGCCCCGTCGCCGCCCGCGTCGCGGTTCACCACCAGCAGGCACTCGGAGTTGTCCGGCAGCCCGAGGAAGCGCTGCTTGCGGCGGAGCTTGCGCCGCCACAGCAACGTCCGCACGCACCAGCCGAGTCCGGCGCCGAGCGCGGCGGTGACCAGCCCCAGGATGATGTCCCGCACCGTGTCGTCCATGGGGCGGGAGCCTAACCGCACGGCGCTCACCCGTTCGAGACCCGGGAACGCGTTCAGCGAGGAAAACTCGCTGTAGCCTTCCCGTAACCGGTTCTGTAACACGACGGGTGTGGGATGCGGTCATGACGGATGGGCCACCCCGCCGCCGACTGCCCGACGCCGTGGTCGGTTTCGCAGCGGATCTGCGCGCGCTCGTCGCGCTGCTCGATCCCGCGAGCGGTTGGTACGGCGTCTTCGCGCAGCGGGATCCGGGCGGGGTGCGGGCCTGCCTCGACGGCACCGAAGTGCCGCCGTGGGACGTGGTCGAGGCGCTGCTGGCGGACATCACCACCGGCTACGGCGCCGAGACCGCCGCCCACTACGACGCGCGGCTGCGGCACGGCCACGCCCGGGCGGTCGCCGCACACGACCGCGAGCTGTGCGGCCGGGAGGGCCTGGAGCAGCGGCTGGCCACGATGGTCAACGCCCG
>NZ_BAAHCA010000060.1:0-12540 GCF_054776295.1 Streptomyces sparsus | reverse complement strand
CGGCGCCTCACCGGCGTCGAGGTGAGGACGCGCCGCTCCCCGCCGCACGACGGCAGCCAGCCGGAACGCCACCTCCGGTGTCACGCTGCCCAGCTCGACGAGCCGTGCCAGGCCCTCCGGCCCGTCCCACACAGCCGCGTCCACACCCAGCGCCGGCAGCCGCACGTCCACCGACTCCAGCGCCTCCCGCAACGCCGCAGCCGCCCGTTCGGCGTCCGCGCGGACGCCTCGGGCGATCACCACGACCCCACACGCCGCAGTCCCGCGAGCAGGCGACGCAGGTCCGCCTCCGACAGTTCGGCAGCGGCCCGCAGCACAGGCCAGGCGACTTCGGAGGGTGGCGCCTCGTCCCACCGCCAGCCCTCCTCGGCCAGCGCCGGAACCAGCGTCAACCTTGTCTGTTGCATTACCCGTTCGAGGTCAGAGTCGGTATCGGCACACGTCATCGTCATAGGTACCTCAGCTCTGTCGCGTAGCACGGAGAGCGCAGAGTCACTCTCCGTGCCTCCAGCGTCGCCCTTCGACATCTACGCTCACAACAACATCCGTGTGCCTTGGATCGGCTGTCACGAGGGGGAACATGAATCGACGCAGCGCGCCCAACGGTCAGGTGGTGACCACCGCGGCCGTGTTCGGCGAAGTGCTGAGGCATCTCCGCGACTCGGCGGGCCTCACCCAGGACGAGTTGGCGGGCCGCATTCCGTGCGACCGCTCACTGATCGCCCGCATCGAAGCCGGCACCCGGGTACCGCAGCCCACGTTCGCCGACACCTGCGACCGGCTGCTCAACGCCCAGGGCATGCTCACCCGCCTGTGGCACCGCATCGACTGGTACCCGCAGGTCGAACACCCCGATTGGTTCCGCCGCCGAGCCGAGATGGACGCCGTGGCGGTGGCCCTGCGGGAGTACCAGACCCAGGTCATGCCCGGTCTGCTCCAGACCGAGGAGTACGCGCGGGCGCTGTTCTCCCGCGTCGCGGGAGTGACCACGGACGAGGTCGAGGAGCGCGTACGAGCGCGCCTCAGCCGCCAGCAGCGCTTCCTGACTCCTGACGGCCCCCTGCTCATCGTCGTGCTCGACGAGAGCGTCTTGCGGAACGTCGTGGGCAGCCCGGCGACGATGCGCCGGCAGTGCGCTCATCTGCTGACGGTTGGGCACAACCCGAACGTTCGTATTCAGGTGGCACCCGCTGAACGGCACCACCTGGTTCGCCCCAACACCTCTCTCTCCCTCATCACCCTTCCGAGCGGCGAGATTTGGGTGTATTCGGAGTCGCTGGAACACGGGCACTTCATCAACAATCCCGCCAGTGTCTCCAGGCACCACCAGACTTATGATGTGCTCAGAGCAGACGCCTTGTCCGCAGACGAATCTGCCGCCCTCATCGGCGATGCAATTGAAGGGTTTGCCAGCTATGACGAAGCAGCGCCCCGCAAGCGAGTGGATCAAGAGCAGCTACAGCGGCGACAACGGCGGCAACTGCGTCGAAGTGGCCCCCGGTACCCCCGACACCGTGCCCGTCCGTGACAGCAAGAACCCCCACGGACCCACCCTCACCCTCACCACAGCCGCCTACACCCACTTCCTCAACGCCCTGAAGACAGACCAGCTGTGACGCTGCCGCGCTGAGCCCGGGTGCGCGTCGCCCCCCACCGCCCGGGGCTGCGGAGCACGCCTAGAATCTCGGAACGCCCTGCTGCCGAACACGTGATCGCCTCCACGTTCCGGCAGCGGGCCGAGCAGTCGCAGCGTGCACAGGGGGAAACAGCGGCATGTCGTTCATGGACGAGTGGGCACAGTCCAAGGCACGGGCTCAGGAGGATCTCGCCCGCACGCGACTGGCCGGTGCGGATCCGGACGGCGGCGGCCTGCCGCCCGGGCCGCTGGGTCCCGCCGGCACACTCGCCACGGACGGGAGCCAGAAGCGCAACGCCGCCGCGTACATCGAGGAACACCTGCTGTCCGACACCGGAAAGGCGGGACGTCACTCGTCCTCCGCCACCCGGACGGCCCGCAGCAACCTCCAGGGGTGGGAGATCGGCAGCGCCCTCAAGAAGGCGCAGGACACCTGGAACGACAAGGTGAAGCTGCTCACCAACGCCCTGGTCCGCGAGCGGGACGCGCTGGCGGGCACGAACCACCTCTTCAAGCAGAACGAGCACGGGATCGAGAAGTCGTTCGGCAAGGAGTCCTACCGGCCGTCTCCCCTGCTGCCGGACGCCCCCTACCCCCACACGTCGCCGCTGCTGGACCTCGACTAGGGGGAGTGCCCGATGCCTTCGTACAGCCAGATCATGGAAGCCGACCTCTCCAAGTTGCAGGCCGCCGCCACCGAGTGGGGGGAGATGGCCGACGAGTTCAGGACTCTGTCCACCTCCTACCGGGACAACGTGCTGGACGTCGCGCGCAACGGCCGCTGGACCGGGATCAGTGCGGGGTCGGCGTTCGTCAACTTCACCGCCACGGAACACGAGTACAAGGGCGCCGAAAGCGAGGCCCGGACCGTCGGACGGGTCCTGACGAACGCCGCCAACGAACTGCTGCGTCTCGTGAACGACCTGAAGGGCGTGGTGGCCGACGCCGAGAAGGCGGGCATGCACGTCAGCGGCAACGGAACCGTCACCGTCGACGAGACCAAGATCGACACGTCGGCACCCTCCTGGCGCAACGACCCCGACGTGCGCACCGGGGCCATCACGGGAAACTGGGCGAACAAGATCTCCGACGCGGTGCAAGCGGTGACGGACGCCGACTTCAACGCCCGGATCACGCTGCTGGAGACGGTGAAGGACCGCGACGGCAAGGGCCACTTCGGCGGCTTCAACTCCGACGTCGCGACGCAGTGGAGCACCGCTCAGGCCGACCGCGCCACGGAACTCACCGAGCGCCTGAACGCCGACGGACCCGACGGCCTGAAGCCGGCCGAGCAACACGAGCTGCAACGCATCGTCGAGACGAACCAGGACGACGTGCGTTTCTCCCGAACGCTGCTCAACAACATCGGCCCCGAGGGTCTCGTCAAACTGTCCAACACCATGGCCGGCATGAGCGACGCGACACCGTACGACGGTGCCGGGCAGCAGCGACGCGACATGAGCGGGCTCCAGACGGCCTTCGCCAACACGCTCGCCACCGCGACCAAGGACACCGACAGCAGGTTCTACCGGGAATGGCGTGCCGACATGAAGGCGGTCGGCACCAAGGGGTTCGACACCAACTTCATCGACCCGGACGGCCCCACCCGCAAGACGGCCGGGGACAAGGCGGTCGGTTACCAGAGCCTAGTCACCCTGATGAAGCACGGAGACGGCTACGGAAAGGACTTCCTCCACCACCTCGCGGACGACATGCGGGAGAAGGAGGACCCGTCCAAGGGCGGCGACAAGTGGGTGTGGAGCATCCCGAGTGAGGCCATGGAGGCGGAGAACCGCGAGTGGTTCGCCAACGACCCGCTGGACGACCTGCTCGGCATCATGAGCAAGAACCCGGACGCGGCCACCAGCTATCTCGACCCGGGCGAAGAAGGCAAGAACGACCGGCTGGACTACTTCCTCAAGGAACGGAACTGGGAGAACATCCTGGCTCCGCACGGCAACACCTGGTGGACCGGCGGCTCGGAGGACCCCGACGCCCGTGCCGGACTCGGCGACCTCCTCGAAGCCTCCACGACGGGCCGCCCACCGCTGTACGAGGGTGAACCAGGCGGAGCCCCAGGGCCGCACACCCCGGCAGAGGCCCGGATCATGCAGGAACTCATCGTGCAACTCGACGAGGACGGCAAGGGCAAGGAGGTGCCCGAGAACCTCCAGCAGAACATCGGCCGAGCCATGGCCGACTACGTGCAGGACAACCACCTGATCCTCACCGAAGACAGTGGAATCACCGGCAGCCCGGAAGGCTACGACAAGGTATGGACCGACGGCGAGGAAGCCAGGCTGACCGTGGGCAAAGCAAGCCTTATGCGAGTCATGCGCGGAGTGTCGGAGGACGCGGACACCTTCGATCTGCTGAACGCGGCCCAGAAGGGCTACGCGGCTGAGATGCTTGCACAGGCACCGGCTGACAGCGGCAAGGGCCACGAGAGCTGGAAGATACCGGCAAGCGACATCGGCGCGGTGACGGGAGCGATGAACGGGATCGCAGCTGATCTCGCCTTCACCGAACGGGACGACAAGCTGGACGTCTTCAATGACGCAGCCCGCTACGGATATCACGGAACCGGCGCCATTATCACAGGCATTCCGTTCGTAGGCGACCTCGGACAACGTCTGATTGACGCAGCCGCCTTCGAGTTGCAAAAGGGGGCCAGTGCAGATGTACAAGCGGACACCGATCTGAAGGTCTCCGATCTCCATGCTTCCGGAGTCAGTGGAATGGCGAACCTGATGAACACCTGGGCAATCGACCGGGGTACTGATGTAGAAAACCCGTCATCCGCTCCGGAGCGGGCGGCCTGGCGAGCCATGAGCCGTGAAGCGAAGCACTCCTATACGGCGTCCCGCGAGGACGCAGCGGCCTACTTCGGCTGGGACTGAGTGAGGAAGAACCCTTGAAGACCAGTTTTTCCCGCATCGCCGCCGTGGCGGCGGCGTCGGTGCTCGCCGCGGCGTTCCTCCACGCGAGCACCAACACCAACCTCCTGGGCGACGACAGGTTCTGTGACGGCCTCCTTTCCGCGGACGATGTGCGAACGGCGTTCGGCGGGCCAGGGCGGTTCACGGGTGAGCAGCAGGGCCCGTCCCACTGCCGGATAGAACGGTCGAATCTCGGTTTCGGTGACGACGGCGCGGTGATGTCCCTGAGCGTGGTGGCCGAGCGGAAACGGTTCCCGCTGTCACCGAGTCAGTGGGAGGCGGGGGCCGACGTACGCATGACCTCCGGTGGTGAGGGCATCGGCGTGCGAAAGGACGGAGGCTGGGCTGTTCTCCCCGTCGAGTGCGAACTCGACGACCAGCCCGAAGCGGAGAAGAACGACAACCGGCCGGTTCTGAAGGCCTCGGTCCGCGAAGGCTCTGCCGACCCGCTCGGTTTGGCCCGCCTTCTGGCGACCATGCGCACCTCGTGGACGGAACAGGCCGAGTGCGCGCCCACCGGCACCGAGCGCGAGCCCGCCACTCTGCAACCCGCCACCGGCAAGCAGCGGACGGACCCCTCACGCGTGTGCTCACTCCCCGGTTTCACCATCGCCGCTTCCGGCCGTGAGCCGGTTGCCACCCAGGAACAGACCAGTGGCAGCATCGGGTCGGACTGGTTCTGCGACGTGACGCTCAAGGACTCGAATGCGCACACCGCTGAGGATGACCACTACGTCCGGTTCGCGGCCGTACGCACCCCGGAACTGGTGGCCGGCCGAGACGACAACGATCCCGAGGTGAAGTGTGAGGGAAAGCCCATCCACCTCATCGTCGACACGATCAATTACCCGGTGGACGAGGCCGAGAGCGCCGAGCAGGGAGTGGTCGAGGAAGTCGCCCTCTTCCAGCGCTTCGTGGACGCCGTCGCCGAGCAGCAGGGCTGCGCCCGCTCCTGAGCAGGCTCGGGCGGCTGGCAGGCGTCAGGCATCCGGGGCGGATTCGAGACGGGTGAGGGCCTTCGTGATGCGGTTCCTTCGGCTGGTCTCGCTCGGAGCGGTGATGACCGGGTGGATGACGCTGTATCGCTGCGCGCGGGGCAGCGCGGCGAAGCGGGCCGCCGCCGTGGGTGACGCGGCAAGCGCCTGGGCGAGGTCGGCGGGCACTTCGGCCTCGGCCTGTCCGGCATAGGCCCGGTCCCAGCGCCCGTCCGCCTTCGCCCGCTCGATCTCCGCGAAACCGCGTGGCCGCATGCGCCCCTGTTCGATCAGAGTGGCGACGATGGTGACGTTTCGCCGGGACCAGAGGGACGCCGTCCGGCGCGGGGTGAAGTGCTGCTGGAACGTGCGCTCGTCGACGGCGTTGCGGCGGCCGTCGATCCAGCCGCTGCACAGAGCCTCTTCGAGGGCCTCTGCGTAGGTCAGGGATGTCGGCTCCGTGACGCCCTTCTTCGCAAGGATCAGCTTCACCCCGGTGGACGAGTACTCGTGAGCATCGAGCCACGCCCGCCACTCCTGCGCGTCGGCCACGGTCAACCGGTCGGTCAGCTCCTCTTTAGCCATGAGGTGAGCCTCGCACGCGATGCGGTCATCTTCTGTCCTCTATTCCCCGGCTCTTACCAGCACTTCCCGGCACTTCCCGGCACCTCCAGCGCGCACGGGGGGGTCCTTCCGCTCGGTGGTCAACTTCCCGGCGGCGGCGGGGAGACGGAGTCCCGCACCCGGTCGGCGAGCGCTGCCGCGGCCTCGACCAAGGCGTCCGGGCCCACCACCGTGAAGGGGGCGTCGTACCGGGCCACGGAGGCGAGCAGACCGGCCCAGGACCACGACCCGATCGTGAGACGACAGGACCGCGCGGTGAGTTCTTCGACGTCACCGTCACCGATCCAGGGTGTGATGTCCCGTACGGGAAGCTCGATGACGACCTCACCCACGCAGGGCCAGCTGTCCTCGCTCTCCGACCCCTTGGAGCGGGCGGCGAGAAAGGAGCGCGCGTCGGCTGCGGGAAGCGTGCGAGGCGTGAAGGCCGGGCCCGTCGGGGTGCGCGGTGCCATGCGGTCCATGCGGAAGAAGCGCCAGTCGTCCCGGTCCAGGTCCCACGCGATCAGATACCACCGGCTCAGCCGGGCGACGACTGCGTGCGGCTGCGTGCGCCGTGGAGGGGCGTCGCCGCCGCCGTAGTCGAACCGGAGCGTGTGCCGGTCCCGCACGGCGGCGCTGACGGTCTCCAGCACGGACGGATCGACGCGGGAGGAGGTCCCGGTGCCGGTGAAGCGGATGCCGTCGACGCGGTGACGGAGCCGCGACGGCATCACCTGGCGGACGGTGGCCAACGCGCGGGCTGCCGCCTCGTCGATGTCGACCCCGGTGGAGGGCACACTCCGGAGTGCGACCGCGATCGCGACCGCCTGTTCGTCGTCGAACAGCAGCGGCGGCAGTTCGGAGCCGGCTTCGAGCCGGTACCCGCCGTCGGGTCCCTTCACCGCCCCGATCCGGTAGCCGAGTTCCCGCAGGCGGTCCACGTCGCGGCGGACCGTGCGCGGGCTCACGTCCAGACGCTCCGCGAGGACCTGCCCCGGCCAGTCCCGTCGCGTCTGGAGGAGGGACAGCAGGGCGAGCATCCGCGAAGTGCTTCCGATCATGAATCCAGTGTGCTCCGAGAAGAGGACCGCCGCTGACCTCTACTGCCGTGATGCTCGTCCCGGACGGCACACCTGGTGTCGGCCCATCGAGGAGAAGAGCAGATCATGACGATCAGGACGACCACCCACCTGAACTTCCGCGGCACCGCTCGCCAGGCGCTCGGGTTCTACGCGACCGTGTTCGGCGGCCGGCCCGTCATCGCCACCTACGGAGACCTCGGCATGCCGAAGGAGGCCCCCGGCGCCGACAAGGTCGTCTTCGGCCAGGTCGAGAGCGAGAACGGGTTCCGCGTCATGGCCTACGACATCCCCGGCCAGGACGACACCGACATCACGGTGACGGCCGGCTCCACGCACCGGGAGAACGGGGCCACGATCACCGACCGGACGTTCTTCCAGTCCGTCCGCGCCGACACCCTCGACGAGATCACCGGTTACTGGGACGCCCTCGCCGAGGGCGGCACCGTCATCGAGCCCCTCGCCGCGTCGGCGTGGACCCCTGGTTTCGGCATGCTCACCGACCGGTTCGGCGTCACCTGGGTCCTCGACGTCCAGGCCCCCCACGCCGCCTGACTCGGCCGGCACCGGTGCAGGGCCGCACCGGCACAGGGTCACGACGTCACAGCGTCACGACGTCATGTGAGCCCTGCGCCGGTGCGGCTCGGGTTCGGTCGCTCAGCCCACCAGGCGGTAGGCGGTGCCCCAGCCCTGCGGGTTGCAGTTGCCCATGAAGCGGCGGTCGGTGTCGCTGTACGAGAAGCCGGGCGGAATGGTGCACGCCCAGATGCCGGTGCGGGGTTCGGCGAGCAGGTAGGCGATGCCCCAGCCCTGCGCGTTGCAGTTGCCGCGGTCGCGGCGGTCGGTGTCGGTGTACGTGTAGCCCGACGGGACGCTGCACGCCCAGATCCCGTCGGCGGGATCAACGACGTAGTAGCTGGTGCCCCACCCGTTGGGATTGCAGTTGCCCAGGAAGCGGCGGTCGGTGTCGCTGTAGGTCTTTCCGGCCGGGACGCTGCACGCCCAGAAGCCGGAGGCGGCCGTTCCGCTTTCCTGTGCCGACGGCGTGGCGGAGGGCGTGGCTCCGGCGGGTGTGGCGGTGGCCAGACCGGCGAGAGCGAGCGCTGCCGCGCCCGCCGCCGCTGTGACGGCCGTGCGGATCCTCGATCGCTTCATGTGACGGACTCCTCGTGCAGAGCGCAACGGGAAGGGACCGGCTGGTCGGTGCACCGCTCCCCACCGGCTGCGATGGTCATCGGGCACGGTCATGCTCACATCACGGCCGATGATCGACAACGGGCCCCAGCCGCCCGGGGTCGCACTCCGGTCATCCCGATGTCGGTCCGGTCCATGCCTCCTGCCCTCGGTGACGACGGCGCGCAGACGGAACATGCCTGCGGAGGGCGCTAGCGGAGAGGCGCCTTCCGGATAGCTCGGGGCGCGGTCCGCCGCGGTTCCGGTCCGCAACCTGGCCGGAACAGTCGCCCGCCTCCTGTCGCCCTGTTGACCGACGGACGACGTCCGTCGACCATCCGGCCCGACAGCCGGACGGCCGCCCCGCCCCGCCCCGGTCGGAAGCACACGCTTAATCGGTTGACCGGGTGCCTCCGGCCGGGCAGGGTCCAGCACGACGCGCCTGCCCCTACCGGGAGACCCACGGATGGCCACTCACCTGCACGCGCTCTGCATCGACGCGTTCGACCCCCTCCGCCTCGCGCGCTTCTGGGCGGATCTCCTCCACTGGGAGACATCCGATGACACCTCCGACGGAACCACGCTGCTGCCCAGCGACGAGACCGGGTTCCGGCTCCGCTTCCTCCCGACCCGGGAGCGGAAGACAGGCCGGAACCACATGCACTTCGATCTGACGAGCACCTCCCTCGACGACCAGCAGCAGGTGGTGGACAGGGCACTCGCACTCGGTGCCCGACACATCGACATCGGTCAGCGCCCGGAGGAGGGACACGTGGTGCTCGCCGACCCCGAGGGCAACGAGTTCTGTGTCATCGAGCCGGGCAACAACTTCCTCGCCGAGTGCGGATTCGTCGGAGCGCTGGCGGGTGACGGCTCGCAGGAGGCCGGATACTTCTGGAGCCGGGCGCTGGGCTGGCCGTTGGTCTGGGACCAGAACCAGGAGACGGCGATCCGCTCGCCACTCGGCGGTCCGAAGGTCACGTGGGGCGGCCCGCCCCTGATGCCGAAGACGGGGAAGGAACGGCTGCACTTCGACCTCGCTCCACCGGTGGGTGGCGACCAGCAGGCGGAGGTCGCCCGGCTCGTCTCGCTCGGAGCGACACGCGTCGACATCGGACAGGGGGGCGTCGACTGGGTGGTGCTGGCCGACCCGGACGGTCACGAGTTCTGCGTGCTGACCCCCCGATAGCACCGGAGGGGGGCTTCACGGCCCCGCAGTCCCGAGACCGCCGCCTCCCACCGCCCCGGGAGACGAACCGCGCAACGGGGTACCAGGTAGGGCGTGAACATGCCCTTCCGCCTCAGTGCCGCAGACCGCCAGCGATACGCCGACGACGTGCTCGACCGGTTGACGCCGGTGATGAGCGCGCTGGGCGTGCTCTTCCTGCTGGTGGTGGTCGGTGAGCGGCTTGCCCGCCCCGACAGTCTGATGAGCACGGCCATGGTCGTCGCCGGGTGGGTGCTGTGGGGGCTGTTCGTCCTGGAGTTCCTGGGCCGCCTGCTCATCGCGCCGGACCGTCGCAGGTTCTTCCTGCGCAACTGGTGGCAGCTCGTCTTCCTGATGCTGCCGTTCCTCCGGGTGCTGCGTCTGGTGCGCTCCCTCAGGCTGCTGCGCACCGGCAGGGTGCTCTCCTCGGCGGTCCGCTCGTCGCGGTCCGCCTCACGGGTGCTCAGCAATCGGCTCGGCTGGCTGGGGACCGTCTCCGCGATCGTGATCCTGGCCAGCGCGGAGCTGCTGTACGGCTTCGGTGTGTACCCGACCTACGCGGAGACCCTGCACGCCGCCGCCCTCGCGGCGATCACCGGGGAGCCGTTCCGCACCTCCGACCCCTACGCCAAGGGGCTGGAGGTGGTGCTGGCCCTGTACTCCGTCGCCGTCTTCGCCACGGTCGCGGCGAGCGTCGGGGCCTACTTCGTCGAGGACCGCCCGGCCGGGGCGACCGCGGCGGAGGAGGCGGCGGAGAAGGCGGAGGAACGCACCGAGCGCCCGTGAGGGCCGGCGGGTGCCGCCATGGCTGCGCCCGGCGCCCCTGAGGGGACGCCGGGCGCAGGCCGGGTGGGTCACTGGCCGAGTTCGTCGCGGGGGTCGCGCCAGTCGCGCTTGGCGCGCTGCATCTTCGGTGGGGTGCGCAGGCTGCCGGTGTCCTCGTCGTCGGAGCTCTTGCGCAGTTTGGTGGTGGTGGAGCCCAGCCGGCGGCGGATCACCACGACGCGGTCCAGCGGTTGCAGCACGGCGGCTTCGGGCTCGTCGAAGTTGAGCAGTCGGTGCCCGCGTATGACGGAGACGACGAGGTCGTCGCACTCGCGGGGGGACCGTCCGGCTTCCGCCTTGGTCACCGGCCGCTCGAAGAGGCTGAGCCCTTCACCCTGCTGGATGAGGTCCTCCATCACCTGGCCCGCGCTGGGGCTGATCAGGGAGAGGCCGAGCAGCCGGCCGGCCGCGCCGGAGCTGGTGACGACGGAGTCGGCGCCGGACTGCCGCAGCAGCGGAACGTTTTCCTCCTCCCGGACGGCGGCCACGATGTTGAGGCCCTTGTTCATCTGCCGGGCGGTGAGGGTGACGAGCACCGCGGTGTCGTCCCGCTGGGTGGCGATGACGATCTGCCGGGCCCGGTCGGTGCGGGCCCGCTCCAGCACGCTGGAGCGGGTGGCGTCCCCGACGACCCCGGCGAAACCGTCCGCGTTGGCCGCGTCGATCACCTTGGCGCTGGGGTCCACCACCACGATTTGCTCCTTCGCGACCCCGGTGGAGAGCAGCGTCTCGGCGGCCGACCGACCCTTGGTGCCGAAGCCGACGATGACGGTGTGGTTGCGCACGAGAGTCCTCCAATGGGACAGCCGCCACTGCTCACGGGTGCGTTCGGTGAGCACTTCCAGCGTTGTGCCGACGAGGATGATCAGGAACAGGACACGCAGCGGCGTGATGGCGAACGTGGTCAGCAGGCGCGCCCCGTCGGACGCCGGCGCGATGTCGCCGTATCCGGTGGTGGAGAGCGAGACCGTCACGTAGTACAGCGTGTCGATCAGGCCGACCTCGCCGTCGACGGTGTCGTTGTAGCCGTCGCGGTCGAGATAGACGATGACGGCGGCGGTGAGCAGCACCAGGTTGGCGATCAGGAGGCGCTTGGCCACCTGGATCAGCGGACCTGTCATCTGCCGGGGCAGCTGCACCCGATAGGTGTGCTCGTCGGCGTAAGTGATGTGCTTCCGCGCCGAGATGGGGTTGCGGAACTTCATTCCCAGTTTCGATTCCACGGCAGACCGAGCAGATGGACGACCGATCCGGAGGCGGCTCCACCCGGAGGCACGACAGCCAGTGCGGCTGCCGACGCGATCCCCCGGAGCATAGCCGGACCCTGGTAGCGCAGCGGACTCGCCTTGCCTCCGGCCGCCCGGGTCACCGGCACCAGCCGGGTGTCCCGCGGGTGTCCGGACACGGCCTCGGTGAGCCGCGCGGCGGCCCGTTCCGTCTCCGGCGGACGGTCGGCCAGGGCGCCCAGCAGGGGTTCGGCGAGCGTCAGCAGCCCGGAGACGGCGGCCAGCGGGTTGCCGGGCAGGCCGACGAGGTGGCGCTGCCGGCCCTCGGCGTGGGACGCGGGCAGCCGGGCCAGCAGCATCGGGTGCCCGGGCCGTACGGCGACACCGTCCACGAGCAGTTCGGCGCCGACACGTTCCAGGGTGCGGTGGACGTGGTCCACCGGTCCGGCCGCGGTACCGCCGGTGGTGAGCACGACGTCGGCGGTCGACGCGCCGACCGCCCGGAACAGCGCGTCGGCGTCGTCGCCCAGCTGTCGGGTGGCGAGCACGTCCGCGCCCAGCGCGGTCAGCCAGGGCGCCAGCATCGGTCCGAGCGCGTCCCTGATCCGGCCGTCCCGGGGGGCGCCCTCAGCCAGCAGCTCGTCGCCGAGCACCAGGACCTCCACGCGCGGGCGCGGGGTGACCTCCAGTTCGTCGTAGCCGGCGGCGGCGGCCAGTCCGAGCACGGCCGGGGTGACCGGTTCGGAGGCGGGCAGCAGCAGGTCGCCGGTGCGGCACTCCTGGCCGCGGGACCGCAGGTCCGTGCCGTCGCGCAGGGTGGAGAGCGCCGACAGCCGGGAGTTGACGGCGACGCCCTGCTCGGAGCGCAGCACGGCGGT
>NZ_BAAHCA010000059.1:0-12592 GCF_054776295.1 Streptomyces sparsus | reverse complement strand
GTGGCGGTGGGCGGCGCGGGGCTCAGTCGGCCTCGGGTGCGGGAGCCGGGCCGGTCGGCGCCGGAGGGACGTCGGTGGGACGGAGCACGTCCGCCGGGTCCAGCACCTCCACCGGCTCGAACGCCTCCGCGGGCTCGAACGCCTCCGGGGTCTGGTCGACGTCCGACGGGTCGGGCGCGCCCGACCCGTACTCCCCCGCAGCCGGGCCGTCCACGTAGCGCAGCACACCCCACATGCTGCTCGGCCCGCTCTCGTCGGGGCCCGGGCCGACGCAGTCGGTCAGCTGCTTGCGCAGGCCGTCGCCGTCCAGGCCGGTCCCGATCAGCACCAGGTTCGTCTCCGGCCGCTCGCCGGGCGGCCACGGCTCCGGGTGGAACCGCAGGAAGCCCCCGACCGCGTGCACCGTCCAGCGCCGCGCCGCGCCGTCCGCGCCGAAGTGCACGAAGCCCTTGATCCGGTACAGGCCCTCGGGCCGGGCGTCGAGGAAGTCCAGGAACCGGCGCGGACTGAGCGGCTCCGCGCAGCTGAACTCCACGCTGCGGTAGCCGTCGTGCAGGTGCCCGTGCTCGTCACCCGGGCCGCAGGACGCGTCCGCGCGACCGGCTTCGGCAGGGCCATCGGCCTCCTCCTCGATGCGCAGGTCCTCGAACGACAGCTGCCGCACTCCCGAGGCCCGCTCCCGTTCCCCGGCCGCGTCCCGGTCGAACAGCAGCTCGGGATCCACCCGCCCGTGCTCCGCCGTCACCACCGGAGTACCCCGGCCGAGGCGTCCCAGCGTCTCCAGCAGGCCCGCCAGTCGCGGGCCGTCGACCCGGTCGGTCTTGTTCAGCACCACCAGGTCCGCCGCGGCCACGTGCCGGTCCAGTTCCGGGTGCCGGGCCCGTACCGCGTCGAACTCCGCCGCGTCCACCACCTCGACCAGGCCGCCGTAGAGGATGCGCCGGTCCGTGCTGGCGAGCACCATGCGGATCAGCGTCTCCGGCTCGGCGAGCCCGCTCGCCTCGATCACGATGAGGTCGATGCCCGCGACGGGCTGCGCCAACGTGCCGAGCACCTCGTCGAGGTCCTCGGTGTCCACCGCGCAGCACAGGCAGCCGTCCCCGAGCGAGACCATCGAGTCGACCTGCCCGGCGACCGTCAGCGCGTCGATCTCGATGCTGCCGAAGTCGTTGACCACGGCCCCGATCCGGACGCCCCCGCGGTTGCGCAACAGGTGGTTGAGCAGCGTGGTCTTCCCCGAGCCCAGGAAGCCCGCAAGCACGACAACCGGAATACGACGGGCGACCACGGCACTGCCTCCAGGGGTTCGGGAAGGCCTCTGATCCTAACGGCGGTTAGGCTCACCTATGTGAGTACGTGCACGATCGCCTCCAGGGAACTCGACGAGCCGCTCGCGGCGACCGCCGCGACCGCCCGCACCTGGCTGCTGATCGAACAGCCCGGGCCCTGGGGAGCGGACGCGCTGCTGCACAGCCGCCTTGACCCCGCGCTCGGAGCAGCCCTGGCGGAGCGCTCGGCCGGCACCGGGGTGCGGGTCGCGCTGATCCGCCGGCCCGGCCCGCACGCGGACCGTGGCAGCGCGGGCGTCCGGCGGGTCTTCGCCGCGCACACCGAGCCGGGCCGCTCCTGGATCCGCAGCACCCGCCTGGACACCCTGACGGAGCTGGCGGACCTGGACCTCACCGCGCTGGGCGACGGACGCCACAACGGCCTCTGGGAGCCGCACCGGGGCGACCCGCTGGCGCTGGTGTGCACCAACGGGAAACGCGACCGCTGCTGCGCGCTGCTGGGACGCCCGCTGGCCGCCGAGCTGGCGGCCTCCGGCGACGCCGACGTGTGGGAGGTGACGCACATCGGCGGGCACCGCTTCTCCCCGACGCTGGTGGTGCTCCCCCACGGTTACGCCTACGGCAGGGCCGACGCCCCACTGGTCAAGGAGGTCCTGACCGCGGTGCGCGACGGCCGGGTGGTCACCGACCACTGCCGCGGCCGATCCTGCTGGGAACGCCCCGGGCAGGCCGCGGAACTGGCGGTGCGGGAGCTGACGGGCGACGGAGACGCGGACGCGCTGTCCGTCACCGGCACCGAGACGCACGGTGACGCCTGGGCGGTCACGGTGGCCCACCGGGACGGCCGGTCCTGGCGCGTCAACGTGATCGCCGCGCCGGACCGGCCGCCGATCGCCGCGAGCTGCGGAGCCGCGCTGAGCCGTCAGCCGCACATGGAGGTCACCGCCCTCACCGGGCCGGAGCAGGCCGCCGGCCGCGGCACCACGGTCGTCTGAGCACCGCCCCCGCGTGGCCTTTCCCCGTGCGGAACGGGTCGGCACGCAGGCGGCACGGCATGACCCGCCCTCATCCCCTCAGAGGGGGCACTCGAAGCCCGCCTTCGCAGCCGTGACGACCGGCCTGGGTCGGGCGGGACTGTCAGACCGCTCCCGCGCCGGTCAGCGCACGGACCTCCGTCTCGGCGTGCCGGGCCGGGTCCGAGCGCTCGTCGTCGGTCACGGTGCCGAACCAGCCGGCGAGGAAGCCCAGCGGAATGGAGACCACACCGGGGTTCTGGAGCGGGAAATACGCGAAGTCGAGATGCGGGAAGAGTGCCTCCGGGCTGCCGGAGACCACCGGCGACAGCACCACGAGGGCCAGCGCGGGCACCAGACCGCCGTACACCGCCCAGAGTGCGCCCCGGGTGGTGAACCGGCGCCAGAACAGGGTGTACAGCAGCACAGGCAGGTTCGCCGAGGCGGCCACCGCGAACGCCAGACCGACCAGGAACGCCACGTTGAGGTTCTGCGCGAGCAGGCCCAGGCCGATGGCGATCGCCCCGATGACGACCGCCGACCCACGGGCCACCGCGACCTCACTGCCGCCGGCGCTCCCCCGGCCTGTGTCGGTGTCGGTGTCGGCTCCCGTTGTGCCACGCGAGCGGCGCAGCGGGGCGTACAGGTCGTGTGCGATGGCCGCGGAGGAGGCCAGCGTGATGCCGGCGACCACGGCGAGAATGGTGGCGAAGGCGATCGCCGCCACCACCGCGAACAGCACCGTGCCGCCCGTGGTGCCGACGCCGCCGCCCAGGAACCTCGCCAGCAGCGGCACCGCGGTGTTGCCGGCCGCGTTGTCCGCCCGCACCGCGTCCGGACCGAGCAGCGCGGCGGCGCCGAAGCCCAGCACGATGGTCATCAGGTAGAAGCTGCCGATCAGACCGATCGCCCAGATCACCGAGCGGCGGGCGGCCCGAGCCGTCGGCACGGTGTAGAAGCGGGCCAGGATGTGCGGCAGCCCGGCCGTGCCCAGGACGAGGGCGAGACCGAGACTGATGAAGTCCAGTCGCGAGAGCAGGCTCTCGCCGAAAAGCAGGCCGGGAGCGAGAAAGTCCGTGCCGTGCCCGCTGCGTTCGGCGGCACCGGTGAGCAACGCGCCGGGCTCGCCGCCGAAGCGCAGCAGGACGAGCACGGTGAGCGAGATGGCGCCGCCCATCAGCAGCACCGCCTTGACGATCTGGATCCAGGTGGTGGCCCGCATACCGCCGCACGACACGTAGACCACCATGAGGGCGCCGACCCCGATCACCGTCCAGGTGCGCGCGTCGGTACCGGTGTCACCGAGCAGCAGGGCGACGAGCGTGCCGGCACCGACCATCTGGGCGACCAGGTACAGCACCGAGACGATGACGGAGGCGGTGCCGGACGCCACCCGGACGGGACGTTGGCGCAGCCGGGCGGCGAGTACGTCCGCGAGCGTGAACCGCCCGCAGTTGCGGACCAGTTCCGCCACCAGCAGCAGCACCACGAGCCAGGCGACGAGGAAACCCACGGCGTAGACCATGCCGTCGTAGCCGTAGAGCGCGATCAGGCCGGAGATGCCGAGAAAGGAGGCGGCGGACATGTAGTCGCCGGAGATCGCGAACCCGTTCTCCATCGGGGAGAACAGCCGCCCGCCCGCGTAGAACTCCTCCGGCGAGCCCTGGCGGCGGCGACCGGCCCAGGTGGTGATCACCAGCGTGACCGCGACGAACGCGCTGAACAGGACCAGGGCCAGCGCCTGGTGGCTGATGATCACCGCTGCGCCTCCCTGGTGCGCAGCTGGGTCTCCCAGCGGAGGTCGAGAGCCGCCCGGTCGCGGCGGTGGCCGGCGTTCCAGGCGTAGGCCCAGGTGATCAGCGCGGTGCTGAGGAACTGGCCGAGCCCGGCCAGCAGCCCGACGTTGACCGGGCCGCCGGCCACCGGCCGGGCCATCAGCTCGGGCGCGGCGGTGGCCGCGATCACGTAGGCGAGGTACCAGCCCAGGAAGAGGACGGCCGCCGGGAAGACGAACCGCCGGTGCCTGCGGCGGACCTCCTCGAAGGCGCCGCTGCGGTGCACGGCGAGGTAGACCGCGTCATGGGTCCACTCGGGCGGTGGCACGACAGGAGTGGCCGAGCCGGGCGCAGGAGCGTTACTGCGCCCGGCTTCGGCGCTCTCCGGCCCGCCGGGCGGCCGGGGCTCCCCCCACTGAGACCCCAGGGCGTCGTACCAGGGGTCCTCGTACCGCACCGCGCCACGGTCACCGGCACCGTCGTGCTGTGTCACCCGAACTCTCCTCGCTCCGCGGCCTCACCCGCTGTGCGGGCGTACGGCCGGGTCCAAGGATGGGGGCAGAACACGGGCCCCACAGCCCGGATGTCGCGACCTTCACCCCATCAGGTGACGGCAGCGACCGGAGCGGTCAGATGTCGATCCGGGAGCGGTCAAGAGTGGCCGCGGAGGTGGTGATGAACTCCTTGCGGGGGGCGACCTCGTTGCCCATCAGGAGGTCGAACGCCTTCTCCGCGGCGTCGAGATCGCTGATGTTGATCCGCCGCAGCGTGCGGTGGCGGGGGTCCATCGTCGTCTCGGCGAGCTGGTCGGCGTCCATCTCGCCCAGGCCCTTGTAGCGCTGGATGGAGTCCTTGAACCGGACGTTGCGGCGCTGGAGTTCCAGCAGTTGCTGCCGCAGCTCGCTGTCGGAGTAGGTGTAGATGTACTTCTCCTGGCCCTTCTTCGGGTTGATCAACTCGATGCGGTGCAGCGGCGGCACCGCGGAGAAGACCCGGCCCTGCTCGACCATCGGCCGCATGTAGCGCTGGAACAGCGTCAGCAGCAGGCAGCGGATGTGGGCGCCGTCGACGTCCGCGTCGGCGAGGAAGATGACCTTGCCGTAGCGCGCCTGGTCGATGTCGAAGGTCCGGCCGGATCCGGCTCCTATGACCTGGATGATCGCCCCGCACTCGGCGTTCTTCAGCATGTCCGAGATCGAGGACTTCTGGACGTTGAGGATCTTGCCGCGGATCGGCAGCAGCGCCTGGAACTCGGAGTTGCGGGCCAGCTTGGCGGTACCGAGCGCCGAGTCGCCCTCGACGATGAACAGCTCGCTGCGCTCGACCTCGTCGCTGCGGCAGTCGGCGAGCTTGGCGGGCAGCGAGGACGACTCCAGCGCCGTCTTGCGCCGCTGCGCCTCCTTGTGCTGTCGAGCCGCGATGCGGGTACGGGCGGCGGCCACCGCCTTCTCCAGCACGGCTCGGGCCTGCTGCTTGGCGTCCCGCCTGGTGGAGGTCAGGAAGGCCTTGAGCTCCTTCGCCACCACCTGGGCCACGATCCGGGACGCGGCGGAGGTGCCGAGCACCTCCTTCGTCTGGCCCTCGAACTGCGGCTCGGCCAGCCGGACCGTCACCACCGCGGTGAGGCCCTCCAGGGCGTCGTCCTTGACGACGTCGTCCTCGGCCACCCGCAGCAGCTTCGCCGCGCGCAGCGCCTCGTTGACCGTCTTCGTCACCGAGCGTTCGAAGCCGGTCATGTGGGTGCCGCCCTTGGGGGTGGCGATGATGTTGACGAAGGACCTGACCGTGGTGTCGTAGCCGGTGCCCCAGCGCAGGGCCACGTCGACGCCCAACTCCCTGGTGACCTCGGTGGGGATCATGTGCCCGCGGTCGTCGAGCACCGGCACCGTCTCCTTGAACGAGCCCTGCCCCTGGAGGCGCAGCACGTCGCAGATGGCCCGGTCCTGGGCCAGGTACTCGCAGAACTCGCTGATCCCGCCGTCGTACCGGAAGACCTCCTCGGTCGCCTTGTCACTCTCCACCAAGCGCTCGTCGCGCACGGTGATCGTCAACCCCGGTACCAGGAAGGCGGTCTGGCGGGCCCGCGAGTACAGGTGGTCGAGGGAGAGCTTGGCGTCCTTGAGGAAGATCTGCCGGTCCGCCCAGTAGCGCACCCTGGTGCCGGTGCGGTTCTTCGGGATGCGCTTGCCCTTGAGCAGGCCGGTGGTGGGATCGAAGGGGGCGTCCGGGCCGGACTCGGTGAAGATGCCGGGCACACCCCGGCGGAAGCTGATCGCGTGCGTGCGGCTGTTGCGGTCGACCTCGACGTCCAGCCGCGCGGAGAGGGCGTTGACCACGGAGGCGCCGACGCCGTGCAGACCGCCGGAGGCGGCGTAGGAGCCGCCGCCGAACTTGCCGCCGGCGTGCAGCTTCGTCATCACGACCTCGATGCCGGACAGCCCCGTCTTGGGCTCGACGTCGACCGGGATGCCGCGGCCGTTGTCCCGCACCTCCACCGAGCCGTCCTCGTGCAGGCACACCTCGATGTGGTCGCAGTGGCCGCCCAGGGCTTCGTCGACGGAGTTGTCGATGATCTCCCAGAGGCAGTGCATGAGTCCGCGGCTGTCCGTGGAGCCGATGTACATACCGGGTCGCTTGCGCACCGCCTCCAGCCCCTCGAGGACCAGCAGGTGCCGCGCGGTGTAGTTGGAGCCGTCACGGTCCGCTCCGGACAGCAGCGCAGTGGACGACGGCACAGACGACTCGGCGGTCACGCGGTTCGCTCCTCGCTGAATTTCCATGGGGGTGGCTGGCTTGCCGGTGAGAGGGTACCCAGGCCAAGTAAGGCTGGTGGGACGCCACCCGGGGGTAAACCTATGCTAGACCAGCGTCGTGCAGACGTTCGATAACTCTTAAGGGTGACGTGTACATCACGTTCCCTTCGGGGCATGAACCATTTAGGCTCCGGGCACGTCCTCATCAACGAACCGGCAGAACTGGTTCGACGGACCACAACCGGGCAACCGGACAACAAGCGCAAGACGTACAGATCCCTAGCAGCTCAGCAATACGGCTCTTTCGCCGCCAACCGGCAGCATTCGGCCATCTCCAAGAGAAAAAGTTCGAGAGAAAGTTCTCGAGCGGGAACGTTTTCGGCCTGGTTGGATGTTGACCCTGGTACGACAGCTCGTCGAGCTAGAGAAGAGGCGACGTGACTACTGTTCTGACACCCGCGAGCCCGCTGACGGCCGCTGACCGCTGCGACCGCTGCGGCGCCCAGGCCTACCTGCGCGTCGTACTGGCCACCGGTGGTGAGCTGCTCTTCTGCGCGCACCACGGCCGCAAGTTCGAGCCAGAACTCAAGAAGATCGCCGCGGAAATACAGGATGAGACGGAGCGTCTCACCGCCGCCCCGGTGACCGCCGAGGATGAGCGCTGACCGACGCTTCACATCCACCCCGACCGACGAGCTCGGACCGGCCCAGGGCCGGAAGGCGAAGGGCGGCCAACCCCTCAAGGGGTCGGCCGCCCTTCGTCGTACCCGCACGGTCCGCACCACGAGGCCTGGCAGGCGCCCGCACGGACCGGCCACCGCTCCGGCGGGCGCCGCTCAGCCGTTCTCCGCAACCAGGTCCCGCATCGCTGAGATACGCGTGTACACGCCCGGCCTCCCGGCCTGTCCGCAGCCGGACCCCCAGGAGACCAGGCCCACGAGACGCCCACGGGCCACCAGCGGCCCACCGCTGTCCCCCTGGCACGCGTCCCGCCCACCTTGCGGCAGGCCCGCACAGACCATCGTGCGGGCCCTGAAGGCCCCTCCCGGGCCGCCCGGGTAGGCGTCGGCGCAGTAGTCGTCGCTCATCATGGCCACGTCCGCCGAGCGGAGCCGGACGGCGTAGCTCCCGTCCCCCCGGGTGTCGCCCCAGCCCAGCACCGTCGCCGCCGTGCCCGGCCGGTACGCCGGGTCACCGGGCTCCGCCATCGGGACGACCCAGCCCGCCGGCAGGTCGTCGGCCAACCGCAGCACGGCCAGGTCACCGGCGTTGGTCCGGGTGTCGTAGCCGGGATTGACCCAGGTGCGAAGCACCGGTACCTCCACGCCACCGCCGCCGGTGAGGTCGTCGCGGCCCGCGATCACGCGGAGGTCCCTCAGCCTGCCGGCAGTCGTGCCCAGTACGTCCTGGGCGAAGCAGTGCGCTGCGGTGACCACCGTGCGCGGCCCCACCAGGGCTCCTCCGCAGAACTGGCCGGAGCGGGACGCGCCGAACCGGTCGGGACTGGCCACGGCCACCGTCCACGGATGGTCCGCCGCCCTGGCCGGGGCCCCACCGATGATCCGGGTCTCCACGGCGGCACCGGCCGGCAGCAGTACGGCGACGGACAACAACAGCACGGATGCGCCCAGTAGCAGGCGCGTAGAGAAACGCATCCCCCTTGTCTACCGCACGTGACGGACGCATGACTCGTGGTACTCACGGACGTCACCTCCCGTGGACGGAAAGTGACGACCCGTCTCGCACTGACGCGCGATCAACCGGCGTCGTCCGTCGCACGCCGACGTACCCGCCCGGCGCACAACCGTGGGCCGGCACCCCCTGGGGGTGCCGGCCCACGGAGAGCACTGCCGAGTGATCAGTCCAGGTAGTCGCGGAGCACCTGGGAACGCGACGGGTGCCGCAGCTTGGACATGGTCTTCGACTCGATCTGCCGGATGCGCTCACGCGTCACCCCGTAGACCTTGCCGATCTCGTCGAGCGTCTTCGGCTGGCCGTCGGTCAGCCCGAAGCGCATCGAGACGACACCCGCCTCCCGCTCGCTGAGCGTGTCCAGCACCGAGTGCAGCTGCTCCTGGAGCAGGGTGAAGCTGACCGCGTCGGCGGGGACCACGGCCTCGGAGTCCTCGATGAGGTCACCGAACTCGCTGTCGCCGTCCTCACCCAGGGGCGTGTGCAGGGAAATCGGCTCCCGGCCGTACTTCTGGACCTCGACGACCTTCTCGGGGGTCATGTCGAGTTCCTTGGCCAGCTCCTCCGGGGTGGGCTCGCGACCCAGGTCCTGGAGCATCTGACGCTGCACGCGGGCCAGCTTGTTGATGACCTCGACCATGTGCACCGGGATGCGGATGGTGCGGGCCTGGTCGGCCATGGCGCGCGTGATGGCCTGCCGGATCCACCACGTCGCGTACGTGGAGAACTTGTAACCCTTGGTGTAGTCGAACTTCTCGACCGCGCGGATGAGGCCGAGGTTGCCCTCCTGGATCAGGTCCAGGAAGAGCATGCCGCGACCGGTGTAGCGCTTGGCGAGGGAGACCACGAGTCGGAGGTTGGCCTCCAGCAGGTGGTTCTTCGCCCGGCGGCCGTCCTCGGCGATGATCTCCAGCTCACGCTTCAGCTTGGGAGCCAGCTTGTCGGCGCCGGCCAGCTTGTCCTCCGCGAACAGTCCGGCCTCGATGCGCTTGGCGAGCTCGACCTCCTGCTCCGCGTTGAGCAGCGGGACCTTGCCGATCTGCTTGAGGTAGTCCTTGACCGGGTCGGCGGTGGCGCCCGCGGCGGCGACCTGCTGGGCCGGAGCGTCGTCCTCGTCGTCGTCGGAGAGGACGAACCCCTCGTTCTCCGTCTTGCCCTCGACCGCGGGCCCGTCCGCGCCGGGCTTGCCGCCCTTGCCCGGGGCCTCCTCGACAGCTTCCTCGTCACCCTCCAGCAGCTCGTCGACCACGTTCTTCTTGGCGGTGGTCTTCTTCGCGGCCGTCTTCTTGGTGGTGGTCTTCTTCGCCGCGACCTTCTTGGCGGTGACCTTCTTCGCCGCGACCTTCCTGGCAGGCGCGTCGGCCGACTCGGTGTCGTCGCCGGGAACCTGCTCCGACTCCGCCGACGGCTCGGCCACCGACTTCTTGGCCGGGACCGCCTTGGTGGCGGTACGCCGAGCCGGGGCCTTCGCTGCGACGCTCTTGCGGGTGCGCTTGGGCGCCTCGGCGGCACTCACCATCAGCGTCACACCCTCCTCGTCGAGGATCTGGTTGAGGCTGCGCAGGACGTTCTTCCACTGCGTCGGCGGAATCTGGTCGGCCTCGAAGGCTCGACGCACATCGTCGCCGGCGATCTGCCCATCAGCCTTTCCCCGCTCGATGAGCGCCATCACGGACTCGGACTCGGCGATCTCCGCGGGGAGCGTACGGGATGTGCTGGCCGACACGAACAACCTCTCGGAACGATGGAAACGGCTACGGTTCCGTCCACGGAGGACTGTTGGAACCTGCGAGCGCCGACGGGGATGGTGCGGCGACTCGGGCGGTGCGGTACAGAGGGCGGTACAGCGTTGTGGATCTCGGCTGTACTCCCTCTGCGGCAGCCACCTCTTGAGTCATCGTGCTTCTCGTCGAAGCGTTACGCCCAATTCACGTGTCCCGAGTCACACGATCCATGCGCGGTTTCCGGACGAACTTGGACTTTGCGGATATTCCTTCCGGAATCTCCCGGTCTATCCGGCCCCGCCGGGCCCCGCCGCGAGGCGGGACGACGGCGGAGTCAGCAGCCGACGCCGGAGCGACCGGCGGTTCAGTGCTCGCGAGGTGCCGGCACCACGTGCTCGGCGGCCGCGGGGGCCCCCGGTGCCACCGGCGCTTCGGGCTGGACCGAGAGCAACTGGCGCATCGCGGTCTCCGCGGCGGCGGCCTCCCCCGCCCCGAGGGCGTCCACGATGCGCTGGTGATGGGCCACCGAGACCTCCGTCGGGCGCTCGCAGCCGGTGACCGGCCCGCCGGACACGTGCAGCGCGGAGCAGACGATGCCCGACAGGTGCTCCAGCATCCGGTTGCCGGCGGCCTGCAGCAGCAGACCGTGGAACTCGGCGTCCGCACGGGAGAACGTCAGACCGTCCCCCTGGGTGAGCGCGTGCCCCATGATCTCCACCATGTCGCGGAGGCGCTGCTGGAGTTCCTCCCGCCCGTGCCCGGCCGCAAGACGCGCCGCGAGCGGTTCGATCGTCCAGCGCAGTTCGCACAGTTCGCGCCGCTGGTTGTCACGCTGCGGGCCGAAGGCGCGCCATTCGATGATGTCGGGGTCGAGCAGGTTCCAGTCACTGACCGGGCGGACCCGGGTGCCGACGTTGGGACGCGCACTGACGAGGCCCTTGGCCTCCAGCACGCGCAGCGACTCGCGGACGACGGTACGGGAGACCTCGAAGCGCTGCCCGATCTCCTCCGGAACCAGGGGGCGGTCCGCACCGAGATCACCGGAGACGATCATCTGACCGAGCTGCTGGACCAGCTGGCCGTGCAGCCCGCGCCCGCGACTGGCCGCCGGGCGGCGGCCGACGCGGGACATGTCTGCGTCACCCCCCTCCCAGCCGGGGGTGTTGGCGGACGGGCGCGAGGAGCCAGGAGCGTCCGCGTAGGTGTATCGGTCCAGCTCCCCGGAGCCGGCGAGGCCGGAGTCGGAGGTGCGGGCCGCGGTCATCATGGAGTGCGCAAGGGTAGTCACGCCTCCTTTGTCGGCGGTGTTCGGCGCAGCCTTGAGGGCTTTGGTGAAAAGCACACGAAAGGGTGATCGTCGACGGGTATGCCATTGACGCCATTTTCGGAAGAAATCGACCTCTCTTCGTCAGATGAACGCCAGTTGGGGAGCGCGGCGGCAACGGCGGGCCCGCGGCGCGAGGCCCTGAGACCTACGACGCTCAGCCGGCCCGGGTCCGCAACGCCGTGAAGGTGTAGGCGGCGAACAGCACCAGCAAGGACAACACCAGGGCACCGCCCACCGGTTGGGAAAGCACCCGGGCGAGCGCGGCGGCACTCTCACCGACTCCCGACGGCCACGAGGCGAGCAGCGTCGACTCCAGCCGGCCGGGCAACGCCTCGACGACGCGGCCGGTCGGACCGTCCAGCAGCCTGCCGATCCCCGGTGTGATGAGCAGCGGAACGGCGAGGAACCCGACGATCCCGGTGGCGGTCGAACGAAACACCGCGGCAGCCAGCAGACCCGCCCAGGCACAACCGGCCGCCAGCGCCGCCGTGCCGGCGAAATGCAGCGGCCACTGGCCGGACAGCACCAGCGAGTCGGCCCCGTACAGCGCGGTGACCATCGCCGCGTTGAGCACGGTGGAGGCCAGGCACAGCGCCACGGCCAGCCCGGCGGCGACGGTCAGCTTCGCGACCAGCAGCCCCAACCGCCGTGGGACGGGTACCTGGGCGGGGGCCAGCGCCGGGTAGCGGAACTCCTGACCGAAGGAGAGCGCGCCCAGCAGGCCGGCTGCGGCGGCCAGCGGCGGCAGCGGCACGTCCAGCGGCCAGCCGGCGAGTACCCGCGGCATCGGGGTACCCGCTTGGAAGCCGAGCACCGCGGCCACCACCAGGCCGGCGACAAGCGCGATCCCACCGGTCACCCAGCTCGATCGCACGCCCGTCAGTCGGCGCAGCTCGTAGCGGAGCGGCCAACTCGGCCCGGGAGCGGGCACGGCGACCAGCCGCGGTGGCAGTCCACCGCCGGCACGGACCCGACGGGCAGCAGCCGGGGGCCGGACGCCTGCCGCGGTGGCAGGTACA
>NZ_BAAHCA010000058.1:0-12809 GCF_054776295.1 Streptomyces sparsus | reverse complement strand
CGGTGGGTTCGGGCCGCCGGGCGGTGCTGCTGCCCGGCGGCCCTTTCCGTGTGGGGTGACGCGTTTGTTTCGGTGTTCACCCGGGGCGGCCAATTTCCCCGCTTAACAACGGGGTTGCCACGTATTGGCATGACCTCTGTATGACAGACGCATGAAATACGCACGGCCCCCTTGTGCGATTCCTATGCTTCGGCGAATCTTTCGGCTGACGGCGCGTGGATGTCATGTCCGCGTCCGTCACTCCCCACATTGGCGCACCACCACGAGAAGGACCTCTCCATGGCAGTGATGCGTTCCCCCAGACACAGGTGGTCAGCCGCCGCCGTGGCCACGGCCGCGGCGGTCGCTCTCGGCGTCGGCGCCGCGATACCCGCGGCAGCCGCTGAAGGCCCCGTCGGCACGATCGCCAACGCGGGCGCTCCCGGAGCGATCAAGGGCAGCTACCTCATCACGCTCGACGAGGACGCGGCTGATGCCTCGTCGTCCAAGGGCCGGGCACTGGCCAAGAAGTACGGTGCCAAGATCAACGTCACCTACGAGGCGGCCCTCAACGGCTACTCCGTGGAACTGACGGAGAAGCAGGCCAAGAAGTTCGCAGCCGACTCGGCCGTCGAGACGGTGGTGCAGGACCAGAAGGTCACCGCGTCCGCGACCCAGTCGAACCCGCCGTCCTGGGGGCTGGACCGGATCGACCAGCCGAACCTGCCGCTGAACAACAGCTACACCTACCCCGACTCGGCCGGCTCGGGGGTGACCGCGTACATCATCGACACCGGTATCCGCCACAGCCACTCCGACTTCGGCGGTCGCGCCAGCTTCGGGTTCGACGCCTTCGGCGGCAACGGCAACGACGGCAACGGACACGGCACCCACGTCGCCGGGACCGTCGGCGGCAACGCGTACGGCGTGGCGAAGAAGGCCTCGCTGGTGTCGGTGCGGGTGCTCGACAACGCGGGCTCGGGAACCATCACCGGCGTGGTGGCCGGCGTCGACTGGGTGACCCAGAACGCCCGCAAGCCGGCGGTCGCCAACATGAGCCTCGGCGGCGGTGCCAACAGCACGCTCGACCAGGCCGTGCGCAACTCCATCGCCTCCGGCGTCACCTACGCTGTGGCCGCGGGCAACGACAACAGCAACGCCTCCGGTTACTCCCCGGCGCGGGTCGCCGAGGCGATCACGGTCGGCTCGACCACGCGCACCGACGCCCGCTCGTCCTTCTCCAACTACGGCAGCATCGTGGACATCTTCGCGCCGGGTTCGGACATCACGGCGCCGTGGATCGGCAGTGACAGCGCCACCCGGACGATCTCCGGCACGTCGATGGCCTCCCCGCACGTGGCCGGCGCCGCCGCCCTCCTGCTCGGTGAGAACCCGTCCGCCACGCCGTCCCAGGTCGGCTCGGCGCTGAACTCGGCCGCGGCCACCGGCAAGGTCGGCAACCCCGGCAGCGGTTCCCCGAACCGTCTGCTCCAGGTCGGTGCCGGCGACCCGGGTGAGCCCGGCGACCCCGATGACCGGTTCGAGAACACCGCCGACTACCCCATCCGCGACCTCGCCACCACCGAGTCCCCGATCTCGGTGAGCGGTGTCTCCGGCAACGCCCCGTCGTCGCTGACCGTCGAGGTGGGCATCAAGCACACCTACGTCGGTGACCTCCAGGTCGACCTGGTCGCCCCGAACGGCTCCACCTTCCGCCTCAAGAGCTACGGCGAGGGCGGCAGCGGAGACGACATCAACCGCAGCTACACGGTCAACGCCTCCTCGGTGTCGGCCAACGGCACCTGGAAGCTGCGGGTGTCGGACAACGCGCGGTACGACACCGGCACCATCGACCGCTGGGCGCTGCAGTTCTGAGTTCCCCGCCACGTCGATCGACCGCTCTCCACGGCTACCACGACGGGTCGTTGACTCGGTGTGACGCCTGACCTCGACCCCCGGAGCCCCGGCTCCGGGGGTCGAGGCCGTGCTGAGCAGTTCCTCATCACTTCGAGTGAATCTTTGGCCGTTCATTGCGGTCAGCCACCCTGGGTTGTCAAGCTGTTGCTCACCGTCAACCTCCTGGGAGGGCACCGTGCCGTTCGGTGAGCAGCCCGCGTACCTTCGTGTCGCCGGGGATCTCCGCCAGAAGATCGCCGACGGCACCCTCGCTCCGCACACCCGCCTCCCCTCGCAGGCCAGGATCAGGGCCGAGTACGGCGTCTCGGACACCGTCGCGCTCGAAGCCCGCAAGGTGCTGATGGCCGAGGGTCTGGTGGAGGGCCGCTCCGGCTCCGGCACCTACGTCCGGGAGCTTCCCGAACCCCGCCGCGTCTCCCGCACGGGATACCGCTCGGCGGGCGGGTCCGGCCTCTTCCGTCAGGAGCAGGCGGCGGACGCCGGCAAGGGCAGCTGGGAGTCGAACAGCCGCCAGCAGGAAGCGCCCGCGGCGATCGCCGCGCGCCTGCGGATCGAGCCGGGGGAGCGGGTGATGCGCACCCGCTACCTCTTCCGGGAGGACGGCGAACCGCTGATGCTCAGCACGTCCTGGGAGCCGCTCGCCCTCACGGGCCGCACCCCGGTGATGCTGCCCGAGGAGGGGCCGCTGGGCGGGCTCGGCGTGGTGGAGCGCATGGCGGCGATCGACGTCGTGGTGGACAACCTGCTGGAGGAGGTCGGGGCCCGGCCGGGCCTGGCCGAGGAGATGACGGCCCTGGGCGGTGTGCCCGGCCACTCGGTGCTGGTCATCTCGCGCACCCACCTCGCCGGGGGGCGCCCGGTCGAGACGGCCGACGTGGTCGTGCCCGCCGACCGCTACCGCCTCACCTACCACCTGCCGGTGCGCTGAGCCTGCGTCGCCCGAGCCGGGCAGGGCCTGCCGTCCGTCGCCGGTGACGCCGCTCGCCGCCGCAGGGCACGTCGTCCGTCAGCCGGGCCGATCGGCCGCCACCGGGTACGCCCGCCGCCGGCGACGCGCGCTCTTTCCGCCGCTCCAGCGGCTTCTGCGGGCCCGTGCGCTTCTCGCGCCTTCACCCACTCGCCTTCCCTCGCCCATTCCGGGCGTACTCCGCCCTGTTCAGGGGGTGTTCCCTTCCGTCCGAACAGTTCGATGGCCGAATTCGTCTCTCCTTGTGCAAAGTCGAATGCGGTGAGTAAAGGTCGGGCGTAAGCTCCGGCATATGCAGAACGCGGGAGCATCAAAGGGGCAGAACGTCGTGCGCCGCCGGACCTGCCGGGGTGCGCGATGAGCGACGGAATGCCGCTTCCCTGGCTGGTCATCCGCCAGGACGACGACGGCAGCCGCTATCGCGTCGGCCGCTACGCCACCCGGCTGGAGGCCCAGACACTCGCCGACCGGCTACGAGAACGGCGCCGGGGCTTGATGGACGAGGGAGACAGGTGTTATCTGGTGGAGCGTTTGGGGCATACGAACAGTGGCGACGCCTGACTCCGTGCAGAATCGGGTATGTGGGCTGTTAGTCCGACATTGCCGGACGGTCGCCGGGTGATTTCCCGCGGACCCCCGGCGTGGTCACCCGAGCAGGGACGTGGGCGGAGTGAGCGAAGCACCGGGGGCAGCCGACTCGCTGCTCGACACGCTTCGCATCGGTGTGGTCATCCTCGACACCGGCGGGCGCATCCTGCTCTGGAGCCCCACCACCGAGGAGCTGCTCGGCTGGCGCAGCGAGGAGGTCGCGGGCCGGCGGTTCGTCGAGTTCCTCGCCGAGTCGGCGCGCGACCCGGATCCGGCCCCCCGCATCTACGGCGAGCTCCGGCGCGGCCGGTTGTGGCGCGGCGGGCTGTGCGGCCTCCACCGCGACGGCCACCCCGTCGAGGTCGAAGGCCAGGCGTCGCTGCTGGAGGACGCCGACGGTGAGCCGTTCATTCTGGCCAATGTCGTCGAGGTCAGCAGACTGAAGGCCATCGAACACGACCTCGCCGCCCTGGACGCCCTGTTCGACTCCTCGCCGCTGGGCATCGCCCTGTTCGACGAGAAGAAGCGCTTCGTCCGCGTCAACAAGGCCCTCGCCGAACTCCACCAGAAGCCGGCCGAGCACATCCTCGGGCGCACCGTCGAAGAGGTCCTGCCCCCCTTCATGGCGGACGAGATCTCCGAGGTGCAGAGCGTCGTCCTGCGGACCGGCCGCACCCTCGTCGACATGGTCATGCCGGCCCCCGACGGGCAGGGCGCGCGCTCGGTGTCGTACAGCAGGCTGACCGACCGGGCCGGCCAGGTGCTCGGTGTCAGCTGCACGATCATGGACGTGACCGAGCGGCTCGAGGCGCTGGAGAAGATCGAACGCGCCCGGCAGCGGCTCAGCCTGCTGGACGACGTCGGCGTCGCCCTGGGCGACCTGCTCGACGTGCGCAAGATCGCCAGGGAGCTGGCCCGCGCCCTCGTCCCGCGCTTCGCCGACTACGCCGGGGTGATGCTGCACAGCGCCGTCGCCCACGGTGACGAACTGCCGCGCGGCGGCACCGCGATCGGCGTGCCGCTGATGCAACTGGGCGTCGCCGCCAAGCGCACCGGCCCCGAGGTCGGCCGCATGCTGCGTGCCGGCCAGGACATCGCCTTCGCCCCCGACTCGTTCTTCGGCACGGTCCTCGCCACCGGCGTGCCGCACCTCGCCGCCTCCCAGGGTGAGCTGCTCGCCGCCACCTACCCCGGCGACCCGAAGGTGCAGGCCGCACTCGACCTCGGCATCCACTCGCTGATGTGCGTTCCGCTGCGGGCCCGCGGCATCGTGCTGGGCCTGCTGGTCATCAGCCGGGCCGAGCGCCGCGAGCCCTTCGACCACGACGACCTGGCGCTCACCATGGAGCTGGCCGGGCGGGCCGGCGTCTCGCTGGACAACGCCCGGCTCTACGCCCGGGAGCGGGAGGGCGCGCTGATGCTCCAGCGCAGCCTGCTGCCGCAGCACGTGCCCTCCCCGCCCGGCGTGCGCATCGGCTACCGCTACGTGCCCGGGAGCAGCGGCACCGAGGTCGGCGGCGACTGGTTCGACGTGATCCCGCTGGCGGGCGGGCGGGTCGCGTTCGTGGTCGGTGACGTGATGGGCCACGGGCTGCGGGCCGCGGCGACCATGGGCCGGCTGCGCACCGCGGTGCGCACCCTCGCCGGACTCGACCTGCCGCCCGACGAGTTGCTGCGCCGGATCAACGACATCGCCGACGACCTCGCCCAGGGCCCCGAGGAGCCACTGATGGCGACGTGCGTCTACGCCGTCTACGACCCGTCCTCGCGTCGCTGCACCCTCGCCAAGGCCGGCCACGTGCCGCCGGTGCTGCTGACCCCCGGCGGGAACGGCCGCTGGTCCGCCCACCCCCTGGAACTGCCCTCCGGGGCGCCGCTGGGCGTCGGCGGAGTGGCGTTCGAGTCGGTGGAGTTGGAGGTCGAGGAGGGCTCGGCCCTCGTGCTCTACACGGACGGGCTGATCGAGTCCCGCGGCGAGGACATCACCGACGGGCTGGACCGGCTCTGCCGCAGACTCTCCGCGGTCAAGGGCGACCTGGACATCGAGCAGGTCTGCGACGACGTCATCGCGCTGACCACCCCCGGAGCCACCACTTCGGACGGCCCCGCCCCGAGAGGGCCGGACGCCGCCCCGAAGCGGCCGGGCGGCAACGTGGTCGCCGCGCACACCGCGGTGGACGACGTGGCGCTGCTGCTCGCCCAGCTCGGCGGACTCCCGGAGGACAGCGCCGCCTACTGGACGTTCCCGGCGGAGAGCCGCGCCGTGCGGCGGGCCCGCAACGAGGTGCGCCGCACCCTGCACACCTGGGGCCTGGACGCGCTCAGCGACGAGGCGGTGCTGCTGGTCAGCGAGCTGGTCACCAACTCGCTGCGCTACGCGCACGGTCCCATCGGGGTGCGGATGGTGCGCGGCACGTCGCTGCTGGTGGAGGTGTCCGACCCGCTGCCCGACCCGCCACGGGAACGGGTCGCGGACGAGCACGACGAAGGCGGGCGCGGCATCCAGCTGGTCGCCCAGTCGGCACGCCGCTGGGGCACCCGGCACGGTCCGATCGGCAAGACGGTGTGGTTCGAGCTGACCCTCCCTGGTTAGAGGGCCGTGCGCACGGGTTAGGAGAAGGGGAGCACCCGGGAGTCGGGGAGCAACCGACCACCGGCCCCGGACGCGGGCAGGGAGGGAACCGGCATCAGGGCACGCACGACCGGCCGGACGGGCCGCACCGGAGCCGCCGGGCGCACACGCATCGGCACGGGCAGCCGCACCGGCACGGGCACACGCATCGGTACTAGCAGAAGCGGGCAGCAAGCGGACGGCAATCGGGAAGACTATGTTCCGCGCGGCCCGGGCCTGCCACACTGCACAGAAGCTCGTGAGCCGAGTACGACGGGGAAGGGGCGGCGTTGAGCGACATTCCAGTCGAGGCAGGAAAGCCGGACGACGTGCGGCGTGCGCTGGCCTTGCTGAACGCGGCGGGCGCCCGGATCGGCAACTCGCTCGACCTGGAGAAGACCGCCCGCGAACTGCTGGACGTGGCGGTCCCGCAGTTCTGCGATCTTGCCTCCGTCGACCTCTACGAGGAAGTCCTCGCCGGTGAGGAGCCGCGCCCCGGCGGCGGCGAGGGCAGCGCACCGCTGCGCCGCGTGGCCTTCGCCAGTGCCGTCGGGGACGGCTCCGACCCGGACACGGTGCCACTGGGCTCCACCCACCGCTACGGCTTCGAGTCGGCGCCCGCCGCCGCCCTGCGCACCGCACGGGTCCGCCCGGTGTCGGTCCGCGGCCCCGGCGAGCAGCCCAGCGTCTCGGCGTTCGGTATCGCCGTGCACTCCACGCTGGCCGTGCCGATGGTGGCCCGCGACCGGGTCCTCGGCCTCGTCCAGTTCTCCCGCACCAAGGGCAGCGAACCGTTCGGCGAGCGGGACGCCGCGCTCGCCGCGGAACTCGCCGCCCGGGCCGCCGTCTGCATAGACAACGCCCGCCTGTACCGGCGCGAACACGAACGCGCCCTGATACTCCAACGCAGCCTGCTGCCGCCCGGCGACCCGGAGGCGGCGGGCCTGGACATCGCCTGCCGCTACCGCCCCGGCACCGACGCCACCGAGGTCGGCGGTGACTGGTTCGACGTCATCGAACTGCCCGGCCACCGCACCGCCCTGGTGGTCGGCGACGTCATGGGCCGCGGCCTGCGCGCCGCCGTCGCCATGGGTGAACTCCGCACCGCGGTCCGCACCCTGGCGCTGCTCGACCTGGAACCGGCCGAGGTGCTGGAGGCACTCGACGAGGTCGCCCGCGGCCTCGGTGAGACGCGCTCCACCCGCCGCGGCGGCGAGGACCTCTCCGAGGTGTACCTCGCCACCTGTGCCTTCGCCGTCTACGACCCGGTGTCCCGGCGCTGCACCTTCGCCAACGCCGGGCACCTGCCGCCGATGCTGGTGGAACCCGACAGCGAGGGCGCGCCGGCGCTGCTGCTGGAAGTGCCCAAGGGCGTGCCGCTGGGGGTCGGCGGTGAACCCTTCGAGCAGATCGAGGTCGAGCTGGCGGACGGCACGCTGCTCGCCCTCTACACCGACGGCCTCGTCGAGTCCCGCTACCAGCCGCTCGACGACGGCCTGCACACGCTGCGCGGCGCGCTCGCCGACTCCGAACGGCCGCTGGAGGACGTCTGCGACCGGGTACTGGCCGGCACGGCCACCCATCACGGCGAGGACGACATCGCGCTGCTGCTGGCCCGGGTGCAGGGCCTGCCCGCCTCGTCGATCGGCGACTGGCGGCTGCCGCCGGAGCCGCGGTCCGTCGCCCGGGCCCGGGAACTCGCCCGCAAGCAGCTCACGAAGTGGGACCTGGAGTCGCTGGCCGACACCACCGAACTGCTCGTCAGCGAACTCGTCACCAACGCGCTGCGGCACGGCCAAGGCCAGATCCGCCTGCGGCTGCTGCTCGACCACACCCTGGTCTGCGAGGTGTGGGACGCCGGGCTGGTCCAGCCGCGTCGACGCCGGGCCAGGGACACCGACGAGGGCGGACGCGGCCTGCAACTCGTCGGGCTGCTCTCGGCCGGTTGGGGCAGCCGCCGCACTCCGCGCGGCAAGACGGTCTGGTTCGAGCTGGCAGTGCCGGACGGTGAACCCAAGCCGCCCGACTCCGTGGACGCCCTGCTGGAAGCCTACCCGGCGCTGTGAGCCCGCCCGGCCGGTGCGGGAGCCGGCCGGGGCCGCCGGTACGAGCGGCGGGCCGCCGCGATGTGAGTTCCCTGTGAAAAACCGCCGCCCGCCCCGAACGGCCAGGTGGGCGAAGGGCTGCGCTTAGGGTGCAGACATGGATCTGAGACTCTCCGGCCCCCGCGGGCGCCGCCTGCTCGCGGGGGCGGCCGTGCTGGCGGTACTCGGGGGCGCCGGCACCTGGACGGCCACCGCCTCCGACTCCGGTCCCGGCGTGCAGCGCGAGGACAAGGTCTTCGACATGCCGGACGCCACGATCGACACCTCGTACTTCGTGGCGGAGGACGGCGCGGAGGACGGCGCGGACGACCGCAGACCGGCGGTGCTCATCGGCCACGGCTTCGGCGGCAGCAAGAACGACGTCCGGGCCCAGGCCGAGAAGCTCGCGCAGGACGGCTACGCGGTCCTCACCTGGTCCGCCCGCGGGTTCGGCGAGTCGACGGGCAAGATTGGATTGAACGATCCCGACGGTGAGGTCGCCGACGTCAGCCGGCTCATCGACTGGCTGGCCGAACGCCCCGAGGTGCGACTCGACGCGAAGGGGGACCCGCGGGTCGGCGTGACCGGCGCGTCCTACGGCGGTGCCGTCTCGCTGCTCGCCGCCGGGCACGACGACCGCGTCGACGCCATCGCCCCGATGATCACCTACTGGAACCTCGCGGACGCGCTGTTCCCGGGCGACGTCTACAAGAAGCTCTGGGCCGGCATCTTCTTCAACACCGGCTCCGCCGACCCGGCCGAGGGCGGCATGACCAACAGCGGCTGCGGGCGGTTCAAGCCGGAACTCTGCGAGATGTACGAGCGGGTCGCGGAGTCGGGCGAACCCGACGACGAAGCCCGTGAACTGCTCACGGAGCGCAGCCCGTCGGCCGTCGGCGACCGCATCGACGTGCCGACCCTGATCGTCCAGGGCCAGTCCGACTCGCTGTTCCCGCTCGACCAGGCCGAAGCCATGGCCGAGGCGATCGCCGAGGCGGGCGGCCCGGTGGTCATGGACTGGATCGCCGGCGGGCACGACGGCGGCCCCATGGAGACCGAGCGCGTCGAGCAGCGGGTCGGCACCTGGTTCGACCGCTACCTCAAGGAGGAGCAGGTCGACATCGGCCCCGGATTCCGGATCTCGCGCACCGGCGGGGTGGACACCACCGACGGCGACGCCCAGCTGCGCGGCGCGACGGCCGAAACCTACCTGGGGTCGGACCAGGACACCCGCTCCATCCCGCTCGACGGCGGCAAGCAGACCTTCCGCAACCCGCCGGGCGCCGGGCCGCCCGCGATCTCCGGCGTGCCGGGCGTCGGCGACCTCACCCAGCTGAACACGCTCGGCGGCGGCGTCACCATGGAATTCTCCGGCCAGCACGCCACCTTCCGCTCGGCACCGCTGGAGCAGTCGCTGCGCATCACCGGCAGCCCGCGCGTCCGGCTGGCGGTCACCGCCGACACCGACGAGGCCGTGCTGTTCGGCAAGGTCTACGACGTCGGCCCCGACGGCAGCCGCCGGCTGCCCCACCAGCTGGTGAGCCCGGTCCGGGTGACCGGGGCCGAGCGGGGCGAGACGGTCGAACTGCGGCTGCCCACCATCGACCACGCCGTGGAGGCCGGCCACCGGCTGGAGCTGGTGGTGTCCGCCACCGACCTCGGCTACGCCTCGCCGACCGCGCCCGCCGACTACACCGTCGCGGTGACCAGCGACGGCCTCCGGGTGCCCACCGCTCCGCAGGTGACCACCGAAGCCGTGCCGCTGCCCTGGTGGGTGTGGGGCCTGCCGGCCGGTGGTGCGCTCGTCGCCGCGCTGCTGCTGCTCGGTGTCCGGCTGCGCCGCACCTCCGTGGCCCCGCCGGACCCGGACCTGGCCGACGTGCCGTTGCAGATCACCGGCCTGTCCAAGAAGTACGCCGGCTCCGACGACCAGTACGCGGTGCGCGACCTGACGTTCCGCGTCGAGCAGGGCCAGGTGCTCGGCCTGCTCGGCCCCAACGGCGCCGGCAAGACCACCACCCTGCGCATGCTGATGGGACTCATCGCACCGGACGAGGGCGAGGCCCGGATCTTCGGCCACACCGTGCGGGCCGGCGCGCCCGTGCTGTCCCGGGTCGGGGCCTTCGTCGAAGGGGCCGGCTTCCTGCCGCACCTCACCGGCCGCGCGAACCTCGACCTCTACTGGCAGGCCACCGGCCGTCCGGCCGAGGACGCGCGGATGGACGAGGCCCTGGAGATCGCCGGTCTCGGCGATGCCCTGGACCGCGCAGTCCGCACCTACTCGCAGGGCATGCGGCAGCGGCTGGCCATCGCCCAGGCCATGCTCGGCATGCCGGAGCTGCTCATCCTCGACGAGCCGACCAACGGGCTCGACCCGCCGCAGATCCGGGAGATGCGCAAGGTGATGATCCGCTACGCGGAAGGCGGACGCACGGTGATCGTCTCCAGCCACCTGCTGGCCGAGGTCGAGCAGACCTGCACCGACCTGGTGGTCATGGACCGCGGGCGGCTGGTGCAGGCCGGACCGGTCGCGCAGATCACCGGCTCCGGCGACAGCCTGCTGGTCGGCGTGCCGGGCGGGGTGGAGCCCGCCGCGCTGGAGAAGGTGGACGCGCTGCCCGGGGTCGCCGCCGCCGAACCCGCCGACGGCGGGCTGCTGGTGAGCCTGGACGGCATGGAGCCCGCCGAACTGCTCGCGGAACTCGTACGGCTGGGTGTCCCGGTGGACCGCTTCGGGCCGCACCGACGTCTTGAGGACGCCTTCCTGACCCTCATCGGAGGTGAGAGCGCATGACCGCGATGCGGGAGTACGCACCCGGCTACTGGGCGAGCCGCACCCTGCCGCTGCGGGTCGAGGCCGAGCGGCAGCTGCGCCGCCGCCGCACCCTCGTGATGGCCGCGCTGCTGGCCGCGCTGCCGTTCGTCCTGGCCGCCGCCTTCGCCATCGGCGGCGAGGACGACGACGGGCGGGGCGGCCGACGGATCAACCTGATGGACACGGCCACCGCCTCCGGGTTGAACTTCGCGGCCACCGCGCTGTTCGTCTCGGCGGGCTTCCTGCTCGTCGTTCCGGTCGCGCTGTTCTGCGGGGACACCGTCGCCTCCGAGGCCAACTGGGCGTCGTTGCGCTACCTGCTGGCGGCGCCCGTGCCACGGACCCGGCTGCTGCTGAGCAAGCTGACCGTGGCGCTGGCGTTCAGCGCCGCGGCGATCGTGCTGCTGCCACTGGTGGCGCTCGCGGTGGGGACCGTGCTGTACGGGTGGGGGCCGTTGCAGGTCCCCACCGGCGGCTCACTCGCCGCCACGGACGCCACCGGGCGGCTCGCGATCGCCGTCGGCTTCGTCTTCGTCTCCCAACTGGTCACCGCGGGGCTCGCGTTCTGGCTGTCGACGGTCACCGACGCGCCGCTGGGCGCGGTCGGCGGCGCGGTCGGCCTGACCATCGTCGGCAACGTGCTGGACGCCGTCACGGCGCTCGGCGACTGGCGTCAGCTGCTCCCCGCGCACTGGCAGTTCGCCTGGGCCGACGCGATGCAGCCGACGCTGGAGTGGACCGGCATGATCAAGGGCTCGGCGGTCTCCGTGGCGTTCGCCCTGGTGCTGTTCGCCATGGCCTTCCGCCACTTCGCCCGCAAGGACATCGTGTCCTGACCCGCGGCGCCCTGCCGGCCGGGTCCGGTCGGCGCGGCGCGCCCCGGCCCGCCCCGGGTCAGCGGCGGCGGCGGATGCGGTCGCCGAGCCAGACCAGCGGGTCGTACCTGCGGTCGGCGGCGCGTTCCTTGAGCGGGATCAGCGCGTTGTCGGTGATGCGGATGCCCTCCGGGCAGACCTCCGTACAGCACTTGGTGATGTTGCAGTAGCCCAGGCCGTGTTCGTCCTGTGCGGACGCCGCCCGGTCCACGCCGTGCCGCTCGGCGCTGTCCAGCGGGTGCATGTCCAGTTCGGCGATCCGCATCAGGAAGCGCGGACCGGCGAACGCCGCCTTGTTCTCCTCGTGGTCGCGCACCACGTGGCAGGTGTCCTGGCACAGGAAGCACTCGATGCACTTGCGGAACTCCTGGGACCGCTCGACGTCGATCTGCTGCATCCGGTACTCGCCGGGCGCCAGTTCCTCCGGAGGCGCGAACGCCGGGACCTGCCTGGCCTTGGTGTAGTTGTAGCCGACGTCGGTGACCAGGTCCCGCACCACGGGGAAGGCCCGGAGCGGGGTGACGGTGACCGTCTCACCGGGGTCGAAGACCGACATCCGGGTCATGCAGAGCAGCCTCGGCCGCCCGTTGATCTCCGCGCTGCACGAACCGCACTTGCCGGCCTTGCAGTTCCAGCGCACCGCCAGGTCCGGGGCCTGCGTCGCCTGGAGCCGGTGGATGATGTCGAGCACCACCTCGCCCTCGTTGACGGCGACGGTGAAGTCGGCGAGGCCGCCGCCGTCCGCGTCGCCGCGCCAGATCCGGAAGTGCGCCTCGTGGCCGGTGCCCGCCGCAGGTGTCATCTACGTCGTCAACTCCTCGTCGGTCAGGTATTTGACCAGCTCGTCCCGGGTGAAGAGAGCCAGCAGGTCCGGTCGCACCGGTGGTGCCTCCCGCCGGCTCAACCGCACCGCGCCCGCCTGCCGCGTTCCCGCGCCTCCCGTCGTCGCCGCGCCGGCCCCCGCAGGTCCACC
>NZ_BAAHCA010000057.1:0-13175 GCF_054776295.1 Streptomyces sparsus | reverse complement strand
GTCACCGCCTCGCTTCGCCGTCACCCTCGCCGCTGCTGGCGGCGGGCACGCGCGCCGTCTCCGGGGACTGGGTGTCCAGCGGCACCGAGCCCTCCCGCACCAGGCCGAGCTGCACCGCCTGGCGCCGCTGCACCGCGTTCAGCAGCCAGTCCGCCAGCACCCGCACCCGGTTCCCCGGCAGCGACGCCAGGTGGTACCCCTTGGTGACAAGGCTGGCAGGCAGCCCTGACAGCGGCACCTGCAACGGGTTCGCCGCGGCACTCAGGCCGCCCAGGTCCACCGCGAAGCCCAGGTCGTGGTGCTTGTAGGGCTGCCGGGTGCCCTTGCCCAGCGAGGCCGCGACGTTCCTGGCCGCCGTCCGCCCCTGCCGTGAGGCGTGCTGGGCCGTCATCGCCGTGTACTCCCCGGGCTGGGTCAGATCCGGCACCGCGGCGGCGTCACCGCAGGCCACCACCTCCGGGTGGCCCGGCACCGTCAGGTACTCGTCGACGCACAGCCGCCCCTTCTCCGTCGGCAGGCCGAGGTCCTCCACCAGCGGGTCCGGGCGGGCACCGACGCACCAGATCAGCGACCGGGTGTCGACGGTCGTACCGTCGTCGAGCAGCACGCCGTCCTTCGTGGCCTCCTTGACCGAGGTCTCCGTGCGGATCTCCACCCCGCGCTTGCCCAGCACCTTCTCCGCCGTCCGCGACAGCCGGCGGTCCAGTTCCGGGAGGATCCGCGGAGCGAGGTCGAGCAGCATCCAGCGCGGCTTCGGCACCCTGCGGTACTGCTTGGCCAGCGCGCGCGTCAGCAGCGCCCCCTGCGCGGCCACCTCCGTGCCCGTGTACCCGGCACCCACCACCACGAAGGTGCAGCGCGCCTCCCGCTCGACAGGGTCCTCCGAAGCCGCGGCCAGCGCCATCTGGCGGTTGATGTGGTCCCGCAGGTAGAGCGCCTCCGGAATGCCCCGGAAGCCCCGCGCGTGCTCGGCCACACCCGGGATGGGCAACAGCTTGTTGACGCTGCCCACCGTGAGGACCAGCCGGTCGTAGTCGATGCGCCCGGTACGACCCTCCGAGTCCGTGTAGGAGACCTCCCGGGCGTCGAGGTCCACTCCGTGCACCTCACCCGGCACCAGCCGCACCTTGGGCAGCGTGCCGGCCAGCGAGACGGTGACCCGGCGCGGCTCCAGCACGCCGGCCGCCACCTCCGGCAGCAGCGGCAGGTAGAGGAAGTAGTCGTTGGGGTTGATCAGCACCACCTCGGTGGCGTCGCGGAACGAACGCGACAGCTTCCGGGCAGCCTGGTAGCCGGCGAACCCCGCGCCGACGATCACAATCCGGGACCGGCTCACGTGTGCCTCCAAGACATCGGAATCACGGTCGGTCCCACCCGCGTAACCCTCGCCCGCCTGCCGAAACCCCCCGACAGGAGGGGTGCGCGGGCACTCCGCTGAGTGCGGTATTGTTCTCGTGCAGGCGCGGCCAGGGCCCAGCCCAGGGCCGCAATGCATCGGGACGTGGCGCAGCTTGGTAGCGCACTTGACTGGGGGTCAAGGGGTCGCAGGTTCAAATCCTGTCGTCCCGACGGTGCAACAGCAGCTCAGGGGCTGTCTCTCCACACGGGAGACAGCCCCTGAGCTGTTTGCGCGACCAAGTGAGCGACTACGGCCGGGTGACGACGCCGAAGTTGCCTCCGCCGCCGTCTGATCCGGCCCACCAGAGGCCGTGGGCCGGATCGGACGGTTTGCGCGCGTGGTGACCACGGCTCGGGCGGCTCCCGTACGGTCGACCACGACGACCTCGACGGCGTACAGCTAGTCGGCGACCAGGCCGAGCAGCGGGCCGTAGGCCGGTGGAAGGGGGTGGTGCTGATGCCACCCCTCGCTCGAGCGCCGCGCAGCCGAGCCCGAGCCCCTCTTCTGGGCCGGCGGCCATGGTTGCACGAACCGCGCGGGCGCCTCGAGGCTGCTGTCCGTGCGACCGCCAGGACCTCCGGTGACGCGTCAAACCCCCAGGCTTGTGGGCCCTTCGTAAGCTTGCAGCGTTCCCGCGGGCAGCCGGTCGTTGCCCCAGCTGCGCTCGATGTAGCCGATGATCCGCGCGATGTCCTCGGCGGGCACCCGCTCCGGTTCGCCGAGCTCGAGCGGGTCGGCGTGGAAGATGTAGAGCCGCGAGGCGAACTGGTCGAACGGCAGTGAGGCCTCGCCGAACCGTTCGCCGTTGCCCGCGGTGGAGACGACGACGCCGTCACCCCAGTCCTGGCCGCTGTCGTTGTTCGGGTTGAAGAAGTACACCCGCATGATGTCCTGGGGGTCCGGCGCGACCCGCAGGATCGTGATCGCGTGCCAGCCGACGTAGCGGGCCGCACTGTCGGTGACGGCGACGCCGGCCGGCTGCGGATGGATCAGCGGCTGCTCGCCGTTGTAGAAGGGGTGGTAGCTGGCGTGGAACTGCCGCAGGAACTCGTCGAGGTCGACCAGGTTGCCGGTGGCGACGTCGACGTTGATGTGGAACCCGCGGGCCGCCCACCAGCCGTGGAACTCGGGGTTGACCCACCGGTGCGGGTCCCCCGGACGCGTCGCGCAGCGCCGCCCCATCTCGCCGTAGATCCGGTCCAGGTGGGGTACCACGAGCAGCGACACGGGGTCCAGGTCCATCGGGAGCGTGCTCGCGACTCCGGTCGCACTGTCCTTCGACGAGATCGGCTGCCCCTCGAAGTGCATGAGGACCTCGTCGTCACGGGCCGCCCAGACCACCATCTGCAGCAGGTAGTCCGGGTCGTTGTAGGACCACATCGACAGCGCGCGCGCCGACTGGCAGGTCGGGTTGTCGCCCTGGCCGACGCCGAGCGGCTGGCCCAGCATCGAGAGCACCCCCGCGACCAGCCGCGCCTGCGGCCCCGGCACATCGCCGAAAACCGTCGTCAGCCGCTCCCGCGCGGCCGGGGAGAGTTCAAGCGCCAGCTGGCGCCACAGCGCGGGCACCACCGGCGGCTCGTAGAGGATGCCGCGGTCGAGCAGCAGCGCCAGCCCGTAGATGCTCTGCGCGGTCTGCGGGTGCACGGCCACCTCGATCAGCCGGCGCACCAGTTGGCTGTAGCGCATGAGGCAGTTGCGGCCGGTGTCGGACAGCCCCAGCGCCTCACCGATGAGGTAGTCGCTCTCGCGCAGGAGGAAGCGGAGCAGTTCCGCGTGGTACGGCGACACCAGGCCGGTGTCGTGCATCGCCCGCGCGAACCCCGTCGCCTCGTACTGCAGGCCGCCTGCGTCCATCACCTCGAGCCGGGAGCGGAAGACGTCGATGCCCGGGTCCTCCCGGCACGCCTCGGTGGTCCCGAACAGGCTCGTGATGAGCCGGTCGATGCCCTGCCCTGACGACACTCCGAGAGCGACGTCCGGGTCGTCGCGGTAGGCCGCGATCCGGGTGATCAGGGACTGCACCGCCTCGACCTGGATCGGACGCTGGCGCAGGATCCGCCAGATCTCGTCGACCAGGTTGTCCAGGACGCTGTCGTAACCGATCTCGTCGGCGAGGTGGCGGAACAGGTCCCGGATGAGCTGTGCGGTCCGGCCCTGCTGGGTTCGCTCCGCCTCGCTGGGCGGGGTGAACAGCAGCTCCAGGTTCGTCGCCAGTACCTGGGACAGGAACTTGCGGGCGTCCTCGGCGGGCAACGTCGGGTGCGTGAAGTCACCGCGGGCGACAGCGAGTATCCGCAGCTCGCTGGTGGCCTCCATGACCACGGTGTCCGCGTCCCCGCTGTGCAGGCCCGGCTTGACCAGCGACGGGATGAGGATCTCCGGGGACGCCCAGTCCGTGCCCTGGAAGAGTCCGGCTTCCTCGAGCGCCTGTGCCCTGGCCTGGACCGCCGCGGCGCCGCCCGGCTGCAGGAGCACCCGCCGCAGTGCTTCCAGGACCCGCCGCAGCTTCGTGTGCTTGCCGAAGTCGCGGGTTTCGGCCATTGCCTGGATGGCGTCGTCGAGTGAGGTCACACGCTTGTCCAGCGTCGTGGCCTCACCGCTGGCGTCGACGGTCGGTTTCAAAGGGTTTCCCTCGGGTTGGTCTCCTGCGTCCACGGGGTCGATCAGACGTAGAAGTCGAGCTCTTCCTGCTTCTTCAGCAGGTCCCGCATCCGGTAGGGGTCGTCACCGAAGAAGTACACCAGACCCCAGTGTGTGCCGAACGCGGTCCTCTTGGTCACAGTCTCCTCGAGCGGCGTCGAGAGGTCGTGCGACTCGTAGTAGTCGTCGTCCTCGGTCTCCTCCGGGATCTCCAGACTGTTGACGACGCGGCGGCGCGGGTAGACGCCGAAGCAGCCGGCGACCCCGGACGCGTCGACGACCTCGCGCGGGAAGAAGGCGTCGATCTCCTCCTCGGTCGTCTTCGGGTCGAAGGCCAGCACCAGTCCATGGTAGGCGTTGAACCCGTAGGCCCGCTCCAGCAGCTCGAACACCTTGAAGCCCGGCGGCCGGTAGGCGACCTCGCCGAAGTACATCTCGCCGTCACTGGTGACGAAGTACTCGGGGTGCACGAAGCCGAACTCGATGTCGAATGTCTTGATGAGCTTCTCGATCTGGGCTGTGATCTGCGGGCGGTACCGTTCCAGTTCCGGGGTCGCCGGTACGAACACCGAATATCCCAGCGTGACGTATTCGGAGATGTTGAGGAACTTGATCTTTCCGTTGTGCACCCACGCCTCGACCGCGAACTCCCAGCCGTCGAGGTGGGATTCCATGAGGATCGGGAATTCCTCGTCCGGGATCGTGTCGACCTCGTCAGGGGTGCGGATGACGCGGTGCCCGAGGCACCCCGCCTTGTCGAACGCCTTGAGATGGATCGGGTCGTTCGGGTCGCCGTCCAGCTTGAGCAGGGTCTGGTTGACACGCTTGAGGAAGCGGATCACGTCGTCCCGGTCATGGGCTTCCTCGAAGATCCCGACCCGGATGCCGCCGAGTTGCGCGCGGCGCTTCATCAGCGCCTTGTCCCGCAGCAGCATGGCCTGACCGTACAGACGCGGGTTGTCCATCAGGACGGAGTTGATCGCCCCCGCCCATTCGACCGTTTCCTCGAACAGCGGGATCGCGACGTCGACACCCTCGTTCTTCAAGGTCTCGGCGATCTCCATGGAACGGTCGTTGAGCCGTTCGAAGTTCCACGGTACGTAGGGGATGTCGTGCTCGATGCAGTACTCCTCGGCCCACTCCGGCGCCACAACGACGTAGCGCCGGTCGAACCGGTCAAGGGCTTCCACCGCGTTGAGGCTCCAACCAAGAAGCGCTACATAGCCCTTGTCCGGGTTCCTGGTGACCGGTTCGCGCTGCGGCATAGACCGTTTCTCCTTCGGCGGTGCGCTCATTGACGGCGTGAGTGGCTGCGCCTACCCGGTGGTCTGCCGCGCAAACGCCGCACTCCCGCGCGCAGGGGCGGACGGCGCCCTCGCGCGGGCACGACTGCCTCCTGCCCGGGCTGACGGCGGAGACGTGGCGGGCGGGAGCCCGCGAAGGGTGGGGACGCCGAGCGTCACGTGCGGGAGGGAAGTCACGTGCGGGAGGGGAGGCGCCACGAAGGCGACATACCCCCCGACCCTCCGGTGATCACGGTCGGGGGCAGGAGGCCGGTCGCGAGGGAGAAACAGCAGGCGGCCCGGGCCGTTCGCTTCGCCTGCGCCCGCCGCCGAGGGGCGCTGGACAACTCGGTCGACACCGCCGGGCGGGCCTGGGCTACTCGAACTCCGGGTAGAGCGTCATGCCGCCGTCGACGAACACGGTGGAGCCGACGATGTAGTCCGCCTGGTCGGAGGCGAGGAACGCCACCACACCGGCGACGTCCGACACCTTGCCCCACCGCCCCCAGGGGATCTGGTCGTCGACCGCCTTGCGCTGCTGCGGGTCGGCGAGCACCTCCGCGTTGATCGGGGTCTCGACGGCTCCGGGCGCCACGGACAGTACCCGGACACCGTGCGGGGCGAGTTCGCGGGCGATGCTCTGGGCGAACATGCGCTGCCCGCCCTTCGAGGCGCAGTAGTGGGAGTACTGCTTCCAGGGGATCTTCTCGTGCACGCTGCTGATGTTGATGATCGCGCCGCGGGAGCCGCGATCCAGCATGATCCGCGCGGCCTCGCGGGAGCACAGGAACGTGCCGGTGAGGTTGACGTCGATGACCTGCCGCCACGACTCCAGTTCCATGTCCACCAGCCGGAACGGGTGCTCGATCCCGGCGTTGTTGACCAGCAGGTCGAGTCCGTCGAACGCCTCGGCGGCCTGGGCGAACGCGTTCCGCACCTGGTGCTCGCTGGTGACGTCCAGGGGCGCGGTGATCGCCTTGCCGCCCGCGTCCTGGATCTCCCGGGCCATCGTGTCGGCGACATCGGAGTCACCCAGGTGCGTGATCGCCACGGCGGCGCCGTGCGCGGCGAGCCGGTAGGCGGTTCCCTTGCCGATGCCGGAATCCGCGCCGGTCACCAGGGCCTTGCGGCCCTCCAGCAACCGCCGTTCGGACGGCTCCATGGTGAACGTGTCGGTCGTGCGGTGGTCGTCGGTGGTGGGGTTCGCGGGGTTGCTGCTCACAAGACCTCCCGGTGCTTTCGGTGGCGAGGGGCGCGGGTGTGCGGACAGTCCGGCCGGGCTCCTCCACAGGCCGCGAGCGCGTCGTGTGTCCTCTGCGCACGGACCCACGCGCAGCCATGCGACGCGTTTCCCTCCGCGCCGAACTCATGCACGCGTCGGCACCACGTCCCTCGGATCGGTCCGCGTCGTGGCCTGCCCCGGGGCGGGTGGCGGGAGTAGTGGGCACGTTTCGCCAGTTCCCGGTAGGTAGGGAGTGCCCGCCGAGCGCCGCAACCGCCCGCCGCAGCTCCGCGGCGAGTACCAGCCACGGCAGGCACCCACTTGCGGCCCCTGGCTGTCCGCGGCCCTGACCGTCCGTGGTCCGTGGTGCTCCTGCACCTCGCCTCACGGCTCCTCGCGGTTCGGGCCGAGGAGCGGTTGCCCGGACGGTCAGGAATCGAGAAGCGCGGCAGTCGGGTGGCGCATAGCGTGGCCCCAGGAGCCGCGCCGGGCCGTCCGGCGCTCACGATTCGTCGCGCCGCCCGGGCCGTCGTCGCAGTCAGGTGACGCCGGCACTGCCGGGCCGGCACCGACGCCGGAGGGCCGGAACACCGCGGGGAGCCCGTCGGGGCGCGCCGGGCGACCACCACGGAGACCGCGCAAGCGGGGCCGCACTCGCCCGCGCCGCACGTTGCCGACAGCCACGGCCTGATCCGCGTGCACGGCGCGCGCGAGAACAACCTCAAGGACGTCAGCGTCGAGATCCCCAAGCGGCGCCTGACGGTGTTCACGGGCGTCTCCGGCTCGGGCAAGAGCTCCCTGGTGTTCAACACCATCGCGGCGGAGTCCCAACGGATGATCAACGAGACCTACAGCGCCTTCGTCCAGGGCTTCATGCCGACGCTGGCGCGTCCGGAGGTCGACGTACTGGACGGGCTGACGACGGCGATCATCGTCGACCAGCAGCGGATGGGCGCCGACCCCCGCTCCACGGTCGGCACCGCCACCGACGCCAACGCGATGCTGCGCATCCTCTTCAGCCGCCTCGGGCAGCCCCACGTCGGCTCCCCGCACGCCTTCTCCTTCAACGTCGCCTCGATCCGGGCCAGCGGCGCGATCACCGTCGAACGCGGGTCCCGCAAGACCGAGAAGCAGACCTTCACCCGGACCGGCGGCATGTGCACCCGCTGCGAGGGCCGGGGCACGGTGTCCGACATCGACCTCACCCAGCTGTTCGACGACTCCAGGTCGATCGCGGAGGGCGCGTTCACCATTCCCGGCTGGAAGTCGGACAGCTGGTGGACCGTGCGGCTCTACGCCGAGTCGGGCTTCCTCGACCCGGAGAAGCCCATCCGCGACTTCACGAAGCGGGAGATGGAGGACTTCCTCCACCACGAGCCGACCAAGGTGAAGGTCAACGGCGTCAACCTCACCTACGAAGGGCTGATCCCGAAGATCCGCAAGTCGTTCCTCGCCAAGGACCGGGAGGCGATGCAGCCCCACATCCGGGAGTTCGTGGACCGGGCGGTCACCTTCACCACCTGCCCCGAGTGCGACGGCAGCCGGCTCAGTGAGGCGGCCCGGTCGTCGCGGATCGACGGCGTCAACATCGCCGACGCCTGCGCGATGCAGATCAACGACCTGGCCGAGTGGGTGCGCGGCCTCGAGAAGGCCTCCTCCGGCTCGCCGGGCAAGCGCTACGCCACGGTGGCGCCGCTGCTGACGACCCTGCGGCAGAGCCTGGAGTCGTTCGTCGAGATCGGGCTCGGCTACCTGTCCCTGGACCGGCCGTCGGGCACTCTCTCGGGCGGTGAGGCGCAGCGCGTCAAGATGGTCCGCCATCTCGGCTCCTCACTCACCGACGTCACCTACGTCTTCGACGAGCCGACGATCGGCCTGCACCCGCACGACATCCAGCGCATGAACGACCTGCTGCTGCGGCTCCGGGACAAGGGCAACACGGTGCTCGTCGTGGAGCACAAGCCGGAGACGATCGCGATCGCCGACCACGTCGTCGATCTCGGTCCCGGTGCCGGTACCGCGGGCGGCACGGTGTGCTTCGAGGGCAGCGTCGAGGGCCTGCGGGCCGGCGGCACCCTGACCGGCCGCCATTTCGACGACCGGGCGTCCCTCAAGGAGTCGGTGCGGACGCCCGACGGGGCGCTGAAGGTCCGGGGCGCGACGGCGCACAACCTGCGGGACGTGGACGTCGACATCCCGCTCGGGGTGCTGGTGGTCGTCACCGGTGTCGCCGGCTCGGGCAAGAGCTCGCTCGTGCACGGGTCGCTGGGTCGGCAGGACGGGGCCGCCGGGGGCGGGAGTGTGGTGTCGATCGACCAGAGCGCGATCCGCGGTTCCAGGCGGAGCAACCCGGCGACGTACACCGGGCTGCTCGACCCGGTGCGCAAGGCGTTCGCGAAGGCCAATGGGGTGAAGCCGGCGCTGTTCAGCGCCAACTCCGAGGGCGCCTGCCCCCACTGCAACGGCGCCGGAGTGGTCTACACCGACCTGGCGATGATGGCCGGTCTCGCCGTTCCCTGCGAGGAGTGCGAGGGGAGGCGGTTCCAGGCTTCGGTGCTGGAGCACCGTCTCGGTGGCCGCGACATCAGCGAGGTGCTCGCGATGCCGGTTACCGAGGCGAGGGAGTTCTTCGCCGCAGGTGAGGCGCGCACGCCCGCCGCACACCGGGTCCTCGAACGGCTCGAGGACGTGGGGCTCGGCTACCTGAGCCTCGGCCAGCCGCTCACCACGCTGTCCGGCGGCGAGCGGCAGCGCCTGAAGCTGGCCACCCGCATGGCGGAGAAGGGCGGTGACCGACCCGTGTACGTGTTGGACGAGCCGACCACCGGTCTGCACCTCGCCGACGTGGAGCAGTTGCTGGGCCTGCTCGACCGGCTGGTCGACTCGGGCAAGTCGGTGATCGTGGTGGAGCACCACCAGGCCGTCATGGCGCACGCCGACTGGATCATCGACCTCGGTCCGGGGGCCGGCCACGACGGCGGCCGGGTCGTCTTCGAGGGCACACCCGCCGATCTTGTCGCCGCTCGTTCCACTCTCACCGGCGAGCACCTGGCGGCCTACGTCGGCGCCTGACCGCGTCTCGCACGGCCCGGGCGGTTCCGGCCGGCCCTCCGCGCCGGCGTCCCGGCCGGGGCGGAGGGGCGGACGGCGCCGTCAGATCACGTCACCGTGCAGGGGACGCCGTTGAGGTGGAAGGCCCGCGGCTCCTCGAAGGCCCCCGTGTACGAGCCCTGGAAGCCGAACGACTGCGTGCCGCCGTTCGCCGGAATCCGGGCGTTCGAGCCGGCGTCGCGAGCCGTCACCGCGCCGCTGGACGGGGTGAGTGTCGCGTTCCAGGTGTGGCCGACGGTTTGGCCGCCCGGCAGGGTGAAGCCCAGCTCCCAGCCGTCGATCGGGGTGCCTCCGGTGTTGGTGACGGTGGCGTTCGCCGTGAAGCCGCCCGGCCACACCTGGGCGGTGTAGTCGACCCGGCAGGCGGCGGGTTCGGTGGGCGGCGGCTCCTCGTCCTCGCCGCCTCCGGCGTGCACCGCCGAGGTGAAGGAGTCGACCGCCAGACCGGCGCCGCCCTGCCAGGGCTCGAACCCGGCCTGGACGCTGGTGAGGTACCAGTTCTCGCCGGCCATGCCCCGGCGGACCGTCTCGTCGACGAAGTCCATGACGTCGAAGCTCCAGCTGCTGATCGCCGAGGGCGCGAGGAAGGAGATGACGTCGTTCAGACCGTTGCTGCCGGTCCACACCTGCCAGCTGCGACCGCCGACCTGCACGGTGCCGACGGGTGAACCGATGGGCTGGACCGGCCCCACGCGGTGGAACCAGATCATGATCTCGGTCCGGTTGACCCCGTCCGTGCGGGGCGTCGGGTCCAGCCAGATGTCGTAGGCGGCGTTGTAGACCGCGTTGTCCACGTAGTCGTAGGAGATGCTGGTGGGCGCGCTGCCGATCGCGCTCACCTGCCGGGGCAGGTTCGTGCCCGGGGAGCACTTGGTGTAGTGGCACCCGTTGAAGACCGACGGGTACGACTTGGGAGCGCCGTCCGTCGGCACGGAGCCGTCGGCGCGGGTGAGTTCGAATCCGGTGTCCGTCGCGTTGACGCACTGGGCGGCGCCGGTGCCCCAGCGGTTGTTCTGCACCACGTAGCGGTCCTGGATCGTGGTGGTGCCGTACTGGTCGCAGAGCAGGACGTCGGCCTGGGCCGGTGCGGCGGTCACCAGCAAGCCGGTCAGCGTGCCCAGCACGGCCAGCAGCGCCAGCCCGGCGGAGCGTAAGCGTGTCGTCATGGTGTCCCCTTCAGCGGGAGCGGTGGGGCGAAGGACCCAATGGGAGCGCTCCCATGCGCTTGTCGGCGGACTCTAGGAGCAACCGCGTGCCGTGACAAGGGAGCGCGCAGAGTGCGGTGCGCCCGCTGCCCCGTCGGGAACGCCACGGCCCGCACGGACCTCGGCGACGCCCTTCCCGGGGCGGGCCGCCGGCTCGCCCGTCGGCGTTCCCCGCCGAGGACGCCGGCGACAGGCCCGGATCACCGAGGGGCACAACGCGGCACCGTCCGGCGTCGGTTGTCGGACCGTCAGCCCCGAGGGACCGATGGGCAGTCGCCTCACCCGGACGGCGGAAAGTCGTGTTTGTCGTCGAGGCCGCGGGGTACATCGCAGCCCGACTGGGCCGCCTGCTGCGAGGAACTGCTCCATGGTGACGACTGAGACCGCACCGTCAGAGGACTCCCCCTCGGCAGGTCGGCGCAGCCCGGGCCGGATGACGGTCGACTGGTTGACGACCACCGATCACAAGAAGATCGGCAATCTCTACCTGGTGACGTCGTTCGCGTTCTTCCTGTTCGGCGGTGTCGCGGCCCTGCTCATCCGGGCGGAACTCGCCCGACCCGGCCTTCAGATGATCACGACCACCCAGTACAACCAGTCGTTCACCATGCACGGCACGGTGATGCTGCTGCTCTTCGCCACCCCGACGTTCGCCGGATTCGCCAACGCCGTCATGCCGTTGCAGATCGGCTCACCCGATGTGGCCTTCCCCCGCCTCAACATGCTGTCGTACTGGCTCTTCCTCTTCGGCGGACTGATCGTGGCCGGAAGCCTGCTGACCGCCGACGGGCCCCCGGACTTCGGGTGGACGGCCTACACGCCGCTCAGCCGGGAGGTACACAGCCCCGGACTCGGCGCGGACATGTGGATCATGGGCCTGGCGCTGTCCGGGTTCGGCACGATCCTGGGCGCGGTCAACTTCATCACCACGATCGTCTGCATGCGCGCGCCCGGTATGACGATGTTCCGCATGCCCATCTTCACCTGGAACGTGCTCCTCACCTCCGTGCTGGTGCTGCTCGCCTTCCCGGTGCTGGCGGCGGCGCTGCTCGCCCTTGAGGCCGACCGACGGTTCGGGTCGCAGATCTTCGCTCCGGAGAACGGCGGCGCGCTGCTCTGGCAGCACCTGTTCTGGTTCTTCGGCCATCCCGAGGTCTACATTCTCGCGCTGCCGTTCTTCGGCATGATCACCGAGATCATTCCGGTGTTCTCCCGGAAGCCGATCTTCGGCTACATCGGCCTGGTGGGCGCCACGATCGCCATTACCGGTCTCTCCGTGACGGTCTGGGCGCACCACATGTTCGCCACCGGCGCGGTCCTGCTGCCGTTCTTCTCCTTCATGTCGTTCCTCATCGCCGTTCCCACCGGTGTGAAGTTCTTCAACTGGATCGGGACGATGTGGACGGGATCGCTGTCGTTCGAGACGCCGATGCTGTGGGCCGTCGGTTTTCTCGTCACGTTCCTCTTCGGCGGCCTGACGGGAATCGTCCTGGCGTCGCCGCCGCTGGACTGGCACACGCACGACAGCTACTTCGTCGTCGCGCACTTCCACTACGTGCTGTTCGGCACCATCGTGTTCGCGATGTTCGGCGGTTTCCACTTCTGGTGGCCGAAGATGACCGGCCTGATGCTGGACGAACGGCTCGGCAAGATCCATTTCTGGACGCTCTTTGTCGGCTTCCACATGACGTTCCTGGTACAGCACTGGCTCGGGGCGGAAGGCATGCCCCGCCGGTACGCCGACTACCTGGACGCGGACGGATTCACCGCGCTCAACACGCTCTCGTCGATCGGGGCCTTCCTGCTCGGGCTGTCGACGCTGCCGTTCCTGTACAACGTCTGGAAGACGGCCAGGGTCGGGGAGAAGGTCACCGTGGACGACCCGTGGGGGTACGGCCGCTCGCTGGAGTGGGCGACGTCCTGCCCGCCGCCGCGGCACAACTTCCACGCCCTGCCGCGCATCCGGTCCGACTCCCCCGCCTTCGACCTCCACCACCCGCAGGTCTCCGCCATGGACCGGGCCCAGAACGCCGACCGGAAGGACGCCGTCGAGCCCGGCAAGGGCGTGGCCGACCCGCTGGAGGACGGCGGCGGCACCGACCGCTGAGCGCGGAAGCCTGCGACCGCGCGGAAGGGGTCCCTCGCCAGCGGAAGGGTCCCTCGTCGACGGTCCTGACCGCCGGCCGGCCGCGACACCCGGGCACGGGCCGCGGCTCGCCCCGGCACCGATCCGGTTCGGCGCCGGGGGGTTGGAGCACTCCTGCGCGGGCACGCGTGACGGGCCACGTCCGTTCGCAGCAGCCGCCCGGTCG
>NZ_BAAHCA010000056.1:0-13188 GCF_054776295.1 Streptomyces sparsus | reverse complement strand
ACGGGCCCCTGGCTCGTCCCGGGCCGCGGTCCTGCGCGGACGCCCCGGCTCAGTCCTCGGTGTTCTTGCTGATCTCCCAGAAGCGGAAGACGGTGGAGGCGTCGAGTGTCCACTCCAGTCCGGCGATGTCGTCGCGGGCGACGACGTACTGCTTGCCCTGCCAGATGGGCAGCAGCGGCAGGTCCTCGGCGACCTGGTCCTGGATCTCCGCGAAGTCCTCGACGGTGGCTGCCCGGTCGCTCTCGGCGGCGGTGTCCGGCAGCAGTTCGCCGGTGATGCGGCCCGCGTCGTAGTTGTTGCCCAGCACGTTGCCCTCACCGAAGAACGGGGCGGTGAAGTTGTCCGCGTCGGGGTAGTCCGGCACCCAGCCCTTGACGTAGACGCCGTACTTGCCGGCGGCGATGTCCGCGTCGTACCTGCTCAGTTCGACGCTCTTGACGTCCGCGTCGAACAGGCCGCTGGCGTTGAGCTGCTCGGCGATGGCGGTCAGTTCCTGGTCGGTGGCCGGACCGTAGCGCACAGGCGTGGACCACAGGGTGAGCTTCACCTTGTCGGTGATGCCCTCGGCGCGCAGTGCCGCGGCGGCCTTCTCGGGCTGCGGGCGTTCGCCGAACCGGTCGAAGAAGGCCGTGTTGTGGCCGGTGATGCCGGCGGGGACGAGTGAGTACAGGGGTTCCGCGGTGCGCCGGTAGACGTCGCGCAGGAGTGTGGAGCGGTCCACCAGGTGGGCCACGGCCTCCCGGACGCCGGGCTTGCCGACGACCGGATGGTCCAGGTTGAAGACGAGGTGGTGCACCTCCGCGCTGCTGCCCTCGACGACCTTGACGCCGTTCTTCGCACTGGTCGTGGAGTTCTCCAGCTCGGCGATGTCCTCGGCGGAGAGACCGCGGTAGGCCAGGTCGACCTCGCGCTCGTCGACGGCCTTGCGCAGTTCGGCGTGGTCCTCGAAGAACCGCAGGCGCAGTCCGGCGTTCCGGGTCTCCGCGGGGCCGCGGTAGTCGTCGTTGGCCGAGAAGACGGCTTCGTCGTCGTTGAAGTCGTCCAGCGTGTAGACGCCCGAGCCGGCGGCCCTGCCGTCGGTGCGCAGGGCGTCGGCCGGGTACTCCCGGTGGTCGACGATGGAGCCGGCGCCGGAGGCGATCTTCTGCGGGAAGGTCGCGTCCGAGGTGTTGAGGCGGAAGACGACGGTGCGCTCGTCGGGCGTCTCGATGCTGTCGATGGACTGGAGCAGGACCGCCGGCCCGTCCTCGTCGTTGATCTCCAGCGTCCGGTCGAAGGAGTGTTTGACGTCCTTGGCGGTGAGGTCGTTGCCGTTGCTGAACCTCAGACCGCTCTTGAGCGTGCAGCTGAAGACCTTGCTGCGGCCGTCGGTGAAGCCGCACTTCTTCGCCGCCTCGGGCTGCGGCTCACTGCCGCCCTTGGGAAAGCTCAGCAGCGACTGGAAGACGTTGTTGAAGACCAGCCAGGAGCCGGGGTCGTAACCGGAGGCGGGGTCGGTGGAGAGCACCCTGTCCGTCATGCCCATGGTGATCCGGGCGTCGTTGCCGGCCGGGCCGCCGCCGTCGGTGGCGCAGCCGCTGAGCAGCCCCGCCGCGACGGCCGCGGCCGCGGGGAGCGCGAGCCACCCGGGTCGGTTCCTCGCGCCCACGCTCCCCACCCCGCCCACCGGTTGTTCTCCCGTGGTCTGCCGGCACGGTCGCGGGCTGCCGCGTCGGTCAGTCCTGAACACCGCGGTCGAGCTCCCACAGCTGGAGCACGGACGAGGCGTTGAGTGCCCACTCGACGCCGGTCACGCCGTCCCGGGCCGCGATGTACTGCTTGCCCTGCCACAGCGGCAGGATCGGCACGTCCTCGGCGACGATGTCCTGGGCGCGGACGAAGTCGGCGGTGGCGGCGTCCCGCTGGGTGCGGCTGCGGGTCTGCGGGATCAGCTGGTCGGTGATCTTCCGGCTGCGGTAGGACATGTTGAGGAAGTTGTCCTTGCCGAAGAACGGCGCGATGAAGCTGTCCGCGTCGGGGAAGTCCGGGAACCAGCCCATGCCGTAGACCTCGTACTCGCCGTCGGTGGCGGCGGCACGGTAGCTCCGCCACGGCACGCCCTTGACGGTCGCCTCGAACAGGCCGCTGCGGTTCAGCTGGTCGCGGAGCGTCTTGAACTCCTCGGCGGTGGCGGGCCCGTAGTAGTCGGTGGTGTAGGTCAGGGTGAGGCGGACGGGCGTCTCGATGCCGGCCTCGGCGAGGAGGCGCTTGGCGGCGGCCTGGTCGGGGTCGCCGTAGCTGTTGTAGAAGGAGTTGCGGTGCGCGGGCAGTCCGCCGGGAACCACCGAGTACAGCGGCTCGGCGGTGCGCTGGTAGACGTCCCTGACCAGTGCCTTGCGGTCCACGAGCTGGGCGACGGCCTGCCGGACGGCCTTGTCCTCGACGGCGGGCGCGTCGGTGTTGAACACCAGGTAGCGAATGCCCTGGCCGGGCGTCTCGACCAGGTTGACGCCGTCGGTGTCCTCCAGAGCGGTGATCTGCTCGGGTGACAGCGTCCGGTTGACGAGGTCGACGCCGCCGTCCTTCAGCGCCTTCTCCATGCCCTCGGAGTCCTCGAAGAACCGCAGCTCGATCTTCTTGTTCTTCGGCTCCAGGTCACCGCTGTACTGGTCGTTGCGTTCCAGTACCGCCCGGTCCTCGTTGAGGGACTCCAGGGTGTAGGGGCCGGATCCGACCAACTCGACACCCTTGTGCAGGCCCTTGGCCGGGTACACCTCGCTGTCGACGATGGCGGCGGCCGGCGTGGCGAGCTTGTACGGGAAGGTGGCGTCCGGCTTCTTCAGGTGGAAGACGACCTCCTTGTCGGAGGGTGCCTCCACCTTGTCGACGTTGCCGAGCAGCGACGACGGTCCGTTCGCGTCCTTGATGTCGAGCACGCGCCGGACGGAGAACTCGACGTCCTTGGCGGTCAGGTCGCTGCCGTTGGAGAACTTCTGGCCGTCGCGCAGCGTGCAACGGTACTGCTCGTTGCGGGAGTCGGTGAAGCCGCACTCCTTCGCGGCGTCCGGCTCCGGCTGGGTGCCCGAGCGGGGCAGCCGGAGCAGGGACTGGAAGGTGTTGCGCAGTATGTTCCAGGAGGCCACGTCGTAGGCCGCCGCGGGGTCGAACGGCGCGGGGGTCTCCTTGCCGGCCGCGAAGTGGTCGGTCGTGCCGACCACGATGGCACCGTTCCCGGCCGCGGGCCCCTCCTGGGCCCCGCAGCCCACGAGGGCGGTGGTGAGGACGCCCGTCATCGCGGGCAGCCATACGATCTTACGATTCATGTTCGGTGGTCTCCTCAACCGGCGCCGGGCCGTTCCTGGTATTGCGTGGTGCCGGCAAGCAGACATTAGTAGTTGGGAAAGGTGCTCCCTGAATCCGGAAGGCGCGGCGCACCGGTCCGCAGCACCGGAACAGGACCACCATCCGCTATGCGGACGGGCGCGCGGACAGTGCGTTACGCCACCAACCGGGGCACAAGGGCGCGTCCGTACCGCACGAAACGCCCCAACGGGCCGACAAGACCGGTCCGGGCGGCCCGTTCCGGCGTGACGAGGATCACCACACCCTCCGGAAAACGGACGGGCGGCATTCAGCCATCGGCGTCGTCACGCAGAATGCCCGTCTCGACGCGGGGAGTTCCCACGTCAATTCTCACGCCGCGCATTCCGCACCCTCAGTGTCCGCGTGTGATCAGAGAGCGCAGAAAGGGCAGGTCCACCTCTTCCAGGGAGCTGACGATGCTGCGCCCCGGCCCCGGCTCGATCGTGGTCACCGACGGAACGGCCACCACCCGGCAGCCGGCGGTCTCGCCGGCCGTCACACCGGTGGCGGTGTCCTCCACCACCGCACAGCGGGTCGGGTCCGCGCCCAGCAGCCGGGCGGCGGTGAGGTACGGCTCGGGGTGCGGCTTCGTCCGCTGCACCTCGTCACCGGCCACGGAGAGCGCGAAGTGCTCCGGGCCGATGGAGGACAGCACCCGGTCGATGATCTCGCGGTGCGAGGCCGACACCAGCGCGGTGGGCACCCGGTGGGCGGCCAGCTGCGTCAGCAGCCGCCCGGCGCCGGGCATCAGCGCCACTCCCTGTTCCAGCCGGGTCGCGAAGGCCGAGTTCAACAGCGGGGTGAGCTCGTCGACGGTGATGTCGGCGCCCGTGACGTCGATCAGGTAGGCGGCGCTGCGGCTCATCGGCCCGCCGACCACGACCTCGCGGTGGTGGTCGGCCAGCCGGTGCCCGAGCCGGGCGAACACCTCCTTCTCCGCGTCCCACCAGTAGTCCTCGGTGTCCACGAGAGTGCCGTCCATGTCGAGCAGCACGGCCTGCAGGGTCGAGCCCTCCGCCGAACGGGTGGCAAGGGCGGGAGTGGAGCTGGTCATCCGCGTACACCTCCGAAGGGACAGGAAGGCCGGTTGCCGCTTCCCTGAGGGGAGGGGCAACCGGCCTCTACCGGACAGATCATTGTACGCCGGGCGCGCGGAGCGGCTACCGAGCGTTGAAGTACTTCGCCTCCGGGTGATGCAGGACGATGGCGTCGGTGGACTGCTCGGGGTGGAGCTGGAACTCCTCGGAGAGCTTGACGCCGATGCGCTCCGGCTGGAGCAGTTCGGCGATCTTGGCGCGGTCGGCCAGCTCGGGGCAGGCCCCGTAACCGAGGGAGAAGCGGGCGCCCCGGTAGCCCAGCGCGAACATGTCCTCCATGGCCTCCGGGTCCTCGGCGGCGAAGCCCAGCTCCGCGCGCACCCGGGCGTGCCAGTACTCGGCCAGCGCCTCCGCGAGCTGCACCGAGAGGCCGTGCAGCTCCAGGTAGTCGCGGTAGGCGTCGGCGGCGAACAGGTCGGCGGTGGCCTCGCCGATCCGGGATCCCACAGTCACCACCTGGAGGCCGACCACGTCCGTCTCCCCCGACTCCTTGGGCCGGAAGAAGTCCGCCAGGCACAGTCGCCGCCCCCGGCGCTGCCGGGGAAAGGTGAACCGGGTGCGCTCGCTGCCGTCCTCGTGCAGCACGACCAGGTCGTTGCCCTCGGAGTGGCAGGGGAAGTAGCCGTGGACGACGGCCGCCTCGAGCAGGTTGTCGGTGTGCAGCTTGTCCAGCCAGCCGCGCAGCCGGGGCCGGCCCTCGGTCTCGACCAGCTCCTCGTAGCTGGGGCCGTCGCCGGTGCGGGCCTGCCGCAGCCCCCACTGGCCCTTGAAGAGCGCGCCCTCGTCCAGCCAGGACGCGTACTCCTTGAGCTGGATGCCCTTGACGACCCGGGTGCCGAGAAACGGCGGCGTCGGCACCGGGTTGTCGGCGGCGACGTCGGACCTGGTGGTGTCCACGGCCTCCTCGGCCTGCGCGGTGTCGGCGTCCCGGCGGGCCACCCGGCGCTGCCTGAGTTCCGGCAGGGCCGCCCCGGGCACTCCGCGTTTGACGGCGATCAGCGCGTCCATCAGCCGCAGGCCCTCGAAGGCGTCCCGGGCGTAGCGGACCTCCCCCTCGTACACCTCGTGCAGGTCCTGCTCCACGTAGGCGCGGGTGAGCGCCGCACCGCCGAGGATGACGGGGTAGTCGGCGGCCATGCCCCGGGAGTTGAGCTCCTGGAGGTTCTCCTTCATGATCACGGTGGACTTCACCAGCAGGCCGGACATGCCGATGACGTCGGCCCGGTGCTCCTTGGCCGCGTCCAGGATCGCCCCGACCGGCTGCTTGATGCCGAGGTTGACGACGGTGTAGCCGTTGTTGGACAGGATGATGTCCACCAGGTTCTTGCCGATGTCGTGCACGTCGCCGCGGACGGTGGCCAGCACGATGGTGCCCTTGCCCTCGTCATCCGTCTTCTCCATGTGCGGTTCCAGGTGCGCGACCGCGCCCTTCATCACCTCCGCCGACTGGAGCACGAACGGCAGTTGCATCTGCCCGGAGCCGAAGAGCTCACCGACGACCTTCATGCCGGCCAGCAGGGTGTCGTTGACGATGTCCAGGGCCGGCCGGGTCTGCAGCGCCTCGTCGAGGTCGGCTTCCAGGCCGTTGCGCTCGCCGTCGATGATGCGGCGCTGGAGGCGTTCGTCCAGCGGCAGCGCGGCGAGTTCCTCGGCCCGGGTGGCGCGCATGGAGGTGGCGTCCACCCCCTCGAACAGTTCCAGCAGCCGCTGGAGCGGGTCGTAGCCCTCGCGGCGCCGGTCGTGGATGAGGTCCAGCGCCACCTGGACCTGCTCCTCCTCCAGGCGGGCGATCGGCACGATCTTGGAGGCGTGCACGATGGCCGAGTCCAGACCGGCCTTGACGCACTCGTCGAGGAACACCGAGTTGAGGACGATGCGGGCGGCGGGGTTGAGGCCGAAGGAGATGTTGGACAGGCCCAGCGTGGTCTGCACGTCGGGGCGGCGGCGCTTGAGTTCGCGGATGGCCTCGATGGTGGCGATGCCGTCCTTGCGGGACTCCTCCTGGCCGGTGCAGATCGTGAAGGTCAGGCAGTCGACGAGGATGTCCTCCTCGCGCACACCCCAGTTGCCCGTGAGGTCGTCGATGAGCCGTTCGGCGACGGCGACCTTGTGCTCGACGGTGCGGGCCTGGCCCTCCTCGTCGATGGTCAGCGCGATGAGCGCGGCGCCGTGCTCGGCGGCCAGCTCGGTGACCTTGGCGAAGCGCGACTCGGGGCCGTCGCCGTCCTCGTAGTTGACCGAGTTGATGACGGCCCGGCCGCCCAGCTTCTCCAGTCCCGCCCGGAGCACGTCGATCTCGGTCGAGTCGAGCACGAGCGGCAGCGTGGAGGCGGTGGCGAACCGGCCGGCCAGTTCCGCCATGTCGGCGGCGCCGTCCCGTCCCACGTAGTCCACGCAGAGGTCCAGCATGTGGGCGCCCTCGCGGATCTGCTCGCGGGCCATCTCGACGCAGTCGTCCCACCGCCCCTCCAGCATCGCGGTGCGGAACTTCTTCGACCCGTTGGCGTTGGTGCGCTCACCGATCGCCAGGTACGCGGTGTCCTGCCGGAACGGGACCGTCTGGTAGAGCGAGGCCGCGCCGGGCTCGGGACGGGGCCGGCGCTCCGTCAGGGCGGCGCCGCGGACCCGCTCGACGACCTGCCGCAGGTGTTCGGGTGTGGTGCCGCAGCAGCCGCCGACCAGCGAGAGGCCGTAGTCGGCGACGAACGTCTCCTGGGCCTCGGCGAGTTCGGCCGGAGCGAGCGGGTAGTGCGCGCCGTCCTTGCCCAGGACGGGGAGCCCGGCGTTGGGCATGCACAGCAGCGGAACCCGCGAGTGCCGAGCCAGGTAGCGGAGGTGTTCGCTCATCTCGGCAGGCCCGGTGGCGCAGTTCATCCCGATCATGTCGATGCCCAGCGGCTCCAGCGCGGTCAGCGCGGCGCCGATCTCCGAGCCCAGCAGCATGGTGCCGGTGGTCTCCACGGTGACCGAGACGATCACCGGCAGGTCGGCGCCGCCGACCGAGGCCAGCGCGCGGCGGGCACCGATGACGGCGGCCTTGGTCTGGAGCAGGTCCTGGGTGGTCTCCACCAGCAGGGCGTCGGCGCCGCCGGCGATCAGCCCTTCGGCGTTCGCCTGGTAGGCGTCGCGCAGGGTGCGGTAAGGGGCGTGGCCCAGGGTGGGCAGCTTGGTGCCCGGCCCCATGGAGCCGAGGATCCAGCGGGCCCGGCCGTCGTCACCGGTGTAGCGGTCGGCCACCTCGCGGGCGATGCGGGCGCCGGACTCGGAGAGTTCGAAGACCCGCTCGGGGATGTCGTACTCGGCGAGGGCGGCGTGGTTGGCGCCGAAGGTGTTGGTCTCGACGCAGTCCACACCCACCGCGAAGTACGCGTCGTGCACGGAGGCGACGATGTCGGGGCGGGTGAGGTTGAGGATCTCGTTGCAGCCCTCCAGCTGCTGGAAGTCCTCCATCGTGGGGTCCTGGTCCTGGAGCATCGTGCCCATCGCCCCGTCGGCCACCACCACCCGGGACGCGAGTGCTTCCCGGAGGGTCTCGGTGGCGGGGGCTGCGGATGCTGGCGCGTGGTGCGGCGAGGACATGAAGGTGCTCCCTGGAGTGCGACGGCTGTCGGCTTTGCGTCCGGCGTGGGGCGAACGCACCCGGCCAGCGTATCGGGACGGGCCGTTCCGGCCGGGAGGCGTTCCGAGGTGTGGACCACCGTAGACTCGCATCGATTAGCACAGGATCGACATGATCCGATACCGTTCGGCATTGTCGACCACTGGCCGGACCCGGCCGGCCCGGGAGAAAGAGGTTTGACCGATGGCCCGGAGCATCCAGTCCCTGGAACGGGCAGCGGCGGTGCTGCACCTCCTGGCCGGCGGCGAGCGCCGACTCGGACTCTCCGACATCGCCTCCACCCTGGGCCTGGCCAAGGGCACCGCGCACGGCCTGCTGCGCACCCTCCAGCAGGAGGGTTTCGTCGAGCAGGACGAGGCCTCCGGCCGCTACCAGCTCGGCGCCGAACTCCTGCGCCTGGGCAACAGCTATCTGGACGTGCACGAGCTGCGGGCCCGCGCCCTGGTGTGGTCGGACGACCTGGCGCGCTCCAGCGGCGAAGCGGTCTACCTGGGGGTCCTGCACCAGCAGGGGGTGCTCGTCGTCCACCACGTGTTCCGGCCGGACGACAGCCGGCAGGTGCTGGAGATCGGCGCGATGCAGCCGCTGCACAGCACCGCCATGGGCAAGATACTGGCGGCCTACGACCCGGTCGCGCACAGCGAGCTGGCGGACGTCGACCGGCACGCCTTCACCGAACGCACCACCACCGAGCTGTCCGACCTGGAGGGCTGCCTGGAACTGGCCAGGGCCCGCGGCTGGGCCTCGGACATCGAGGAGACGTGGGAAGGGGTGGCCTCGATCGCGGCGCCCATTCACGACCGCCGCCGCCTTCCGGTGGGCGCCGTGGGCGTGACCGGTGCGGTGGAGCGCGTCTGCGAGAACGGCGCGATCCGCCCGGGCCTGGTCGCCTCCGTGCGCGACTGCGCACGTTCCGTGTCCCGTGATCTCGGGGCCAGCCGCTTCTAGAACGCGCCGGTTCGCCGACCGCAAGCCACAATTGAGACACGTTGGGTCAACCCGTCTCCCAACCTCTTGACGATGCCCCCAAGGAGGACAACACTGCCGTTCGGCGGTCGACATTGTCGAACACCGGACGGGACCCGGTTCCGCCATCCCCTGTGAACAAAGGAGTCGCGGGTGTCCAGCTCCGACATCATCATCGGCGAGATCATCGGAACCGCCGTGCTCATCCTGCTCGGCGGCGGTGTCTGCGCCGCCGTCACCTTCAAGCGCTCCAAGGCGTACAACGCCGGCTGGATAGCCATCGCCTTCGGGTGGGGCATGGCGGTCCTCACCGCCGCCTACATGGTCGCCGGCGTCTCGGGCGCGCACATCAACCCGGCGGTGACCATCGGTCTTGCCGTCGAAGGCGGCACCGAGTGGAGCGACGTGCCGCTCTACCTGGTCTCCCAGATGATCGGCGCCATGCTCGGTGCCGCGCTCGTGTGGGTCGCCTACTACGGCCAGTTCCACAGCCACCTGACCGACCGCGAGATCGTCGGCGAGGCGGACCGGGACCCCACGCAGAAGCCCAAGACCACCGGGCCCGGCCCGGTGCTGGGCATCTTCTCCACCGGCCCGGAGATCCGGAAGTACTGGCAGAACCTGGCGACGGAGATTATCGCGACCGTCGTCCTGGTACTCGCCATCCTGACGCAGGGCCTGAACCAGGACGGTGACGGCCTCGGCGGCCTCGGTGTGCTGATCGTCGCGCTGGTGGTCCTGTCCATCGGCCTGTCGCTGGGCGGGCCGACCGGCTACGCGATCAACCCGGCCCGCGACCTCGGTCCGCGCATCGTGCACGCGCTGCTGCCGCTGCCGAACAAGGGCGGTTCGGACTGGTCCTACGCCTGGGTGCCTGTCGTCGGGCCGCTGATCGGCGGCGCGCTGGCCGGCGGGATCTACCAGCTCGCGTTCGCCTGAGGCCCTCGACCACTCGACTTCTGGAGTTACTCACATGACTGACAGCCACTCGACCGGCCCCTTCATCGCCGCTATCGACCAGGGCACCACCTCCAGCCGCTGCATCGTCTTCGACACCGACGGCCGTATCGTCGCCGTCGACCAGAAGGAGCACGAGCAGATCTTCCCCAAGCCCGGCTGGGTGGAGCACAACGCCGCGGAGATCTGGACCAACGTCAAGGAGGTCGTGGAGGGCGCCGTCCGCAAGGCCGGCATCACCCGGGACGACGTCAAGGCGATCGGCATCACCAATCAGCGTGAGACGACGCTGCTGTGGGACAAGGCCACCGGCGAGCCCGTGCACAACGCGCTCGTCTGGCAGGACACCCGCACCGACGCGCTCTGCAAGGAGCTCGGCCGCAACGTCGGCCAGGACCGGTTCCGCCGCCAGACCGGACTGCCCCTCGCGTCGTACTTCGCCGGGCCCAAGATCCGCTGGCTGCTGGACAACGTCGAGGGCCTGCGGGAGCGTGCCGAGCGCGGCGAGATCCTCTTCGGCACGATGGACTCCTGGGTCATCTGGAACCTCACCGGCGGCGTCGACGGCGGTGTGCACGTCACCGACGTCACCAACGCCAGCCGCACCATGCTGATGAACCTCCACACCATGGCGTGGGACGAGAAGATCTGCGAGTCCATGGGCGTGCCCATGGAACTGCTGCCGGAGATCCGCTCCTCCGCCGAGGTCTACGGCGAAGCCGCCGGCGGCGCGCTCGCCGGTGTGCCGGTGGCGTCCGCGCTCGGTGACCAGCAGGCCGCGCTCTTCGGCCAGACCTGCTTCGCCACCGGTGAGGGCAAGTCCACCTACGGCACCGGCACCTTCCTGCTGATGAACACCGGCACCGAGCCGATCAACTCCTACAACGGCCTGCTCACCACCGTCGGTTACCGCATCGGCGACCAGGACCCGGTCTACGCCCTGGAGGGCTCGATCGCCGTCACCGGTTCGCTGGTGCAGTGGATGCGCGACCAGATGGGCCTGATCAGCACCGCGGCCGAGATCGAGACGCTGGCCAGCTCCGTCGAGGACAACGGCGGCGCCTACTTCGTGCCGGCCTTCTCGGGCCTCTACGCCCCCTACTGGCGGTCCGACGCGCGCGGTGTCATCGCCGGACTCACCCGGTACGTCACCAAGGCGCACCTGGCCAGGGCCGTGCTGGAGGCGACCGCCTGGCAGACCCGGGAGATCGTCGACGCCATGTCGAAGGACTCCGGCGTGGAGCTCACCGCGCTGAAGGTCGACGGCGGCATGACGTCCAACAACCTGCTGATGCAGAACATCGCCGACTTCGTGGACGCCCCCGTGGTGCGCCCGATGGTCGCCGAGACCACCTGCCTCGGCGCCGCCTACGCCGCCGGCCTCGCCGTCGGCTACTGGCCCGACACCGACACGTTGCGTGCCAACTGGCGCCGGGCCGCCGAGTGGACCCCCCGCATGGACGCGGAGACCCGCGACCGCGAGTACAAGAGCTGGCTCAAGGCCGTCGAGCGGACCATGGGCTGGATCGAAGAGGAGAACTGATCAGAATGAACACCCTGCAGAGCGTCCCCACCCTCGGGGCGCACCCGGCTGCCGGTCCCAACCCAGGCCGTGCCGAGACCAGAGACGTGCTCGCCAACGCGACGTACGACCTGCTGGTGATCGGTGGCGGCATCCTGGGCACCTCGGTCGCCTGGCATGCGGCGCAGTCCGGGCTGCGGGTGGCGATGGTGGACGCCGGCGACTTCGCCGGCGCCACCTCGTCCGCGTCGTCGAAGCTGGTGCACGGCGGACTGCGCTACCTCCAGACCGGCTCGGTGAAGCTGGTCGCGGAGAACCACCACGAGCGCCGGGTGCTGGCCAAGGACGTGGCCCCGCACCTGGTCAACCCGCTCACGTTCTACCTGCCGGTGTACAAGGGCGGGCCGCACGGCGCCGCGAAGCTCGGCGCGGGCGTCTTCGCGTATTCCGCGCTGTCCGCGTTCGGTGACGGCGTGGGCCGGGTCATCTCCCCGGCCAAGGCCGCCGCGGACAACCCGGGGCTGCGCACCGAGAACCTCAAGGCCGTCGCGGTCTACGGCGACCACCAGATGAACGACTCCCGGGTGGCCGTCATGACGGTCCGCGCGGCCGTCGAGTCCGGGGCCGTGGTCCTGAACCACGCTGAGGTCACCGGTCTGCGCTTCACCCACGGCCGGGTGACCGGCGCCGAGCTCAAGGACCGGGTGGACGGCACCGAGTTCGGTGTCAATGCCCGGCTGGTGCTGAACGCCACCGGCCCGTGGGTGGACCACCTGCGCCGCATGGAGCACCCGGGGGCGGCGCCCAGCATCCGGCTCTCCAAGGGCGCGCACGTCGTGATGAAGCGGCGGGCGCCGTGGCGGGCGGCGCTGGCCACACCCATCGACAAGTACCGCATCACCTTCGCCCTCCCCTGGGAGGACCAGCTGATGCTGGGCACCACCGACGAGGTGTACGAGGGTGATCCGGCGGAGGTGTCCGCCACCGACGCGGACGTCGACCAGATCCTGGACGAGGCGGCGATCTCGGTACGGGACGAGCACCTGTCCCGTGACCTGATCACCTACGCGTTCGCCGGGCTGCGGGTGCTGCCCGGCGGGCCCGGGGGTGTCGAGTCGGCCAAGCGCGAGACGGTCGTCTCCGAGGGCCGCGGCGGCATGCTCTCGGTGGCGGGCGGCAAGTGGACGACCTACCGCCACATCGGCCGTACGGTGATGAACCGGCTGGCCAAGCTGCCCGGCGGGCTGCTCACCGAGGACATGCAGCCGCAGTCCACGCTGCCCCGGCGAGTGCCGCTGCCGGGCGTCGCGAACCCCAACGCGGTCGCCCACCGGCTGCTGGTGGACCGGGACCCGGCCACACGTCCCGACCCGCTCACGGCACGCCACCTGGCCACCCACTACGGCGCGTTGGCGTTCGACATCGCACGGCTGGTGAGCCAGGAACCGGCTCTGGGCGAGCGCATCCACCCGGACGGTCCGGAGATCTGGGCGCAGGTGGTCTACGCCCGCGACCAGGAGTGGGCCATGACGGCCGACGACGTGCTGCGGCGACGCACCACGTTGACCGTGCGCGGCCTGGACACACCCGAAGTACGCAAGGGCGTGCAGGAGTTGCTCGACGCGCGCGACGCCTGAGACGGCAGCCCGACGGCCCGTACCGGTCCCGTGCCACCGCACGGGCCC
>NZ_BAAHCA010000055.1:0-13219 GCF_054776295.1 Streptomyces sparsus | reverse complement strand
GCCGGCGTCCCGGGCCAGCGCGGCCAGCGCGAAGGGACGGGCGGCCGGCGGACCGACAAGATCAACATGGCGCCGGTTGCCGTCGGCAGCGGCCCGGACGGCCTCGGCCAGGGCCGGGTCCTGTACGACGGCGTCGAGCAGACCGGTCAGACTCATGGGGGTTTTCCGTCTCCGCGAAAGCGCTGGACAAGCAGAATGGCTGCACGAGCAGCATGGCTGGACAAACTGGACAACAAAAACGGCCCGACAGGCAAACCGGCCGGGGGTTCTCCAGCGTACGCCGTCCCTCCGACACCGCCCGGCCACGAACGGGGGACGCCCGGGGGCTCCCGGGCGGCGACCGGCGATGGCGCGGGAAGCGGCCCGGCCGGCGCGGGAGGCGGCCCCTCGTCCTGGTCGAGCGGTAGCGCTGTTCACGCGCTTCGCCCCCCACTGACACGACCGCCGGATCGCGGCTCGCGAGACGTCGCCGAACCGCACCGTCCGCTACCGCCTAGCGCGCGGCGTCGGCAGCGCACCGCGCACGCACCGCGCACCGCGTGCCTGAACGGACATGACCACATCGACGGATACCAAGCGCTGGACGACAATGCAGCGTGACCGCGGACGTGGGCCGAGTAGTCGGCCGGCTGCCCCTCCGCGTGAACAGGATCTGATCGCCACGGCACGGGCGGCCGACTCCATGTACGTGGAGTCGCGGCGCATCCACAAGAACGGCATGAGCAAGGTCCAGGAAAACTCTTACGCCCTCCACGAGCAAGCGGCCTGTGCCGCGGTACTGCTCCAACGCCGTTGCCGGGCTCTTCCAGACCGCCGACTTCGCCACTGAGGCTTCCTCAGCCCTCCCGGGCGAGATACCAAGACGCACCCACGGCATCGCCAAGGCATCCTGACTCGGCACATACTCGTATTCGCCGATCGCGCCCGACACGGCGCCGACGCCACCTTCCGCACCCCGAACTACCGCCAGCGCGCACAACCCGTGCACTACCAGCAGATCAACCGCGACCACGCCCGACTGAGGGCTGAAGGTGAACGCGCCTTCGCCAACTGAAGACCTGGAGAACCTCCGCCGAGCCAGATGCTCCACCCGTCGCATCGACACCGGTCCAGGCAGGCCACACGCCCTCACCTGAAGATGTCCAGGACGAAAGAGGCCCCATGAGGCTAGTCAAGCATCTCGATCCGGCCCGTACCAAAGAGCTTCTTCGCCACCAAGCTTGAGGGGTGCCCGCTCAAGCTTGATTGGTCCGGGGTAGCTGTTGGCACTGTCAGGACCGATCATGTCCTGTCCGATGACATACCGGTAGAGCCACTCACTGAACGGAATATAGTACTCGAAGAACTCGTCTTCACTACCGTCGTACGCGACCAGATAGTCGTGCACGTTATTTGCATCGGTTTTCGAGAAGAGACGCTCTCCGCGATCCGTACTCAACAGGGGATAGAGCCCGCCGGGCTTTCCGAAGCGCGGGCCCTCCGCGCCGAACTGATGCTCTTCAGGAACCCACTCCTGCTCCTCGAAATCATCAATCATCTGGGCAAACCTGTCAACCATTCCCCGGAATTCGACGGCCGGGTGCTCCACATAGAGATGCCCCTTTATGACCACCGGCCCATAGGCGTCCACAAACGACTTGTAATCCGGGGGGAAAATGAAGCCGATCCGGCGCTCAAAATTATCCCAAGTATTCAAGTTCGCAAAAAGGTAATCCGGAGACCCAAGGACTTCACGGATTGAGTCACTGTAGTCGTGCACCATGCCGGTAACCCTACCTCCTGGGACAGTCGAGCGATCCGGTAGTCCGCCGTAGCGTTGAGTCATTGTACACAACACAGTGCTTCGACATTCCAGTCTCCACAACCCCATAATTGTACTCGATGGAACCAGGAATCCCTGAGTTTCCCCTGTTGTAGTGCGGAGTTATTGACACGGCCACTGTGTGCCCAGCCCGGAGAGAATCTCTGATTTCCTTTTCCACTCCTCCACTGATATACGGGGCGTTTACTCTGTCAAACTCGGGCACTAGATTTCGCAGGTCAGTGCCGGATCCGCCTCCTGCCTTTGGTATCAGATGCCCATTGTGAGGCACTCCGCCCAGCGCTCTGATTTCTTCATACCCAGGAGGGCGCGTAGAGTCGTTCGTGCTCGTTCCTGGGCCCGGATGCTTTTTAGTGGTCAGATCACTCTTATCAAGGATGCCGTAGACACCTGTGGCTCGACACTCCTGCCTCTGACTGAATCCATCGTAGTAGCGCTCGCGAGGGAGGTAAACGGCGTGGCCGGTGGGGCTGACGCCTGGTCCGTCGTCGCATGCGTTGTCGTCGCGCATGCGACCGCCGTTCCTTCCCCCCGGTGCGTTCTGCGGTGCCGGCAGGAATTCAAGCGCGTCCTCAGGAACGTAGGACTCGTCCGGCCGTAGCTCCCGCTGAGAGCGCGTGTGGGAGTCGTCGGCGAATTCCTCGTGTGCCGCGTCTGTCTCGGCCTCGGTGGTCGAGCGGGCAATCGAGGTCTCCAACAGGGCTCTGAGGATTTCCTTCCACGGGGGCGGCGGCGGGGGTGGCGGGGGGCCGAGAGGGCGGGGAAGGCCGAGGTTGGGGCTGATGCCGCCTCCGAGACCGCCGTTGCCTCCGTTGGTCCCGCCACCGCCGCCACGGAGTCCCCCTCCCCCTGCTCCGCCGAAGCCAGGTGTGCCAGTGTTGGGCCAGCGGAACTTCGCGGCCTCCCGGGCGGCTCGCGCTGCGGCGGCGGCCTGGGCGGCGCGGAGTGCGGCACGGATGGCGGCGTTTCGGGCCGCCTCCGCTTGGGCGCGGACTGCGGCGGCGCTGTTGGAGGAATGCCAACTGCTGCTGCCGCTCGCTGAGTTTGTACCGCCGCTCGGCCCGAACCAGTCCCAGAGCTTGTAACCGGTCCCCGCGGCAGCGGCTCCGACGCCGATCCACGTGGCCGCGTTGATGGCGCCGGTACTGATCCCGAGCCCGACCCCGACGCCGGCACCGATGATGGGGAAAGCCCAGTGCCCGCTCGGGTCGGTGTTGAGCAAGGGGCTGCCATTGGCGTAGGTGTAGCGGTTGGCTTGTACGGACGGGGCGGGGTTGAGGGTCGCGGGGTCACGGGAGGTGAAGCCCCCCGCCGCGGGGTCGTACCAGCGGGCGTGCATGTTGACCTCGCCGGTGTCCGGGTCGGTGTACTCGCCCTGGTAGCCCAGCGATCCGGTGGTGCCGTTCTTCGCGGTGACCTCACCGAAGGGCGAGTAGGCGGATGAACCGGCCAGGCTGCCCGTGTCAGGGGTGAAGGTTCCGGTGATGTCGCCGTGTGCGTCGGTGAGGACGGCCGTCGCGTCGCTGCCGTCGGCGGCTGAGGTGGCCAGCGGGTTACCGGACGGGTCGCGGGTGACGAGTTGGTCGCCGGTGCGGGCGGCGTTGTTGGAATGGTCCGCGTAGCGCAGGACGGTTTCCTCGCCCCGTTGGACGAGACGGCCCAGGCCGTCGTAGGTGTAGTCGGTGCCGTCGCTGGTCACCATCCGGCCCAGCGCGTCGAACGCGGCGGTGGTCTTCTCACCTTCGCTGTCGGTGACCGAGCTCTGGGTTCCGCGCGGGGTGTAGGTGTACGTCGAGCCGTCGGCGGTCAGCAGGCGGTTGCGCTCGTCGTACGTGGCGGTGGCCTCGCCCGCGCTGGTCCGGTTCCCGGCGGCGTCCCAGGTGTAGGGGGTCTCGGTGCCGTCGGGGGCGGTCCAGCCGGTGAGGCGGTCGGCGCGGTCGTAGGTGTAGGTGTGCTCGCCCGCGCCTGCGGTGCCGGCCGTGGTTTTGCCGGTGAGGCGGTCTCCCGCGTCATAGGCGTAGCGGAGAGAGGCGGTGGTGTCGCCGTCGGGGTTCTTGAGGGTGTCGGCGGAGAGACGGCCCAGGCCGTCGTAGGAGAGGCTGCGCGCCGCGCCACCGGTGCCGTAGGTGACGCTGGTGGGCTGGGAGGCCGCGTTGTAGCCGTAGCCCTGGGTGGTGCCGGTGAGCGGGTCGGCGGCCGAGGTGAGGCGGCCCGCCGTGTCGTAGCCGAAGGTGGTCTCGCCGGCTGCGTCGGTGCGGGCCGTGGGGCGGCTGTCTGCGTCGTAGGTGAAGGTGGCGCTCCCGGACGGCCCCTCACTGCTCAGCAGGTTGCCGCGGTCGTCATAGGTGTAGCTGTTGGTTCCGCCCGGTGCGCTGACAGAGGTCAGCCGGCCGGCCAGGTCATAGGTGAAGGTGTCGGTACCGGTGTCGGCTTCGGCGCCTGAGCCGGTGGCACGGGTGAGGTTTCCGGTGGCGTCGTAGGTGCGCTGCTGGGTCACTCCGCCCGGCTGGGACTCGCGAACAGCCCGGCCGGCAGCGTCGTAGGCGGTGGTGTAGGTGCGGTCGGCGGCGCCCGCGTGGGCGGCGGTGGCCGGTTCGATGACCGCCTCTGGCTTGCCGTGGCTGGTGTAGGTGGTCCAGGTCGTGTTGCCCCGGCCGTCGGTCAGCCGGGTGCGATGGCCTGCTGCGTCGTAGCCGAACGTGGTCGTGATCGAGGTGTCGGCGTCAACGGGTTCTGTGAGTTCGGTCAGCCGGTTCAGCGCGTCGAAGTTCTGGGTGACGGTGTGGCCCAGCGCGTTGGTCACACTGACCGGATTGCCCTCGGCGTCGTGAGCGGAACGACGTGTGCGCTGTTCCGAACCCTCTGTGTCAAGGTCGGTGACCTCCACCGTGCGGCCGGCCAGGTCGTGGACGGAGCGGGTGGTGCGGCCGAGGGGGTCGGTGACGGCGGTGGTCAGACCCGTCGGTCCGTAGGCGTAGCTGGTGCTTCCACCGGCAGCGTCGGTCTCCGTGACGGGTTGTCCGGCCGCGTTGTGGGACACGGCGGTTTCCGCGCCGCCGGGGGCGGTGGTGGAGGTGAGGTTTCCCTGGTCGTCGTAGGAGAGGCGGGTGGTGTAGGCGGCCTGGACGGGATGGCGCTCGATGACCGTGGACGTGATCTGGCGCCCGAGGTCGTCGTAAGTGGCCTCGGTACGGGCACCGGTCGGGCCGGTGACGGACAGCCGTTCGCCGAGCAGGTCGTAGGTGTAGCGGGTGACGGGCCGGTCGGCGCCCTCGTGGGGCGCGGTCCCGGTGACGCGTGTGGGGTTGCCGAGTTGGTCGTACCGGTAGGCGGTGGTGCCGCCCAGGGGGTCGGTCTCGGTGGCGATGTTGCCCGCCGCGTCATAGGTGCGGGTGACGGTGGTGGTCAGCGGTTCGTCGGCACCGGGCGGGGTGTAGTCCGGCAGCGTGGTGCGCACCGCCCGGCCGGCACCGTCGTAGGTGGTCCGGGTGACATGCCCGTTCGGGTCGGTGGAGGCTGTCAGTTCACCGAAGGCGTTGTAGCCCGAGCGGGTGACGGGGTGCTCGGTGCGTGCTTCGGACTGGTGGGTCTCCACGACCACCGCGGGGGCGCGTACCTCGGTGCGTCGCCCGAGGCTGTCATAGCGGTATTCGGTGGTGTGGGCGGCCGGGTCGCCGCCGTCGGCGTTGCCGCGCGGAGAGGTTTCGACCAGCACCAGCCCGCGATCGTCCACCTCGCGGGTGGTGACCAGGTCCTCGGAGCCGTTCTCGATGGTTTCGCGAATGACCTTTCCGACGATGTTCCGTTCGAAGGTGGTCCGTTCGGTCCGCTCACCACCGGCCCCCGTACGCGTCTCGCTTGCCACCGATCCGCCGGCGTCGTGGGTGAACTCGGTTCGTCGCGCGAGCCCTTGGGGGTCGAGGACCTGGGCGGTGGTGCGGCCTGCGGCGTCGACCTCGTAGGTCGTGGTGGTCTCGCCGTTGCCGATGGTCTCGGTGGTGAGGTGTCCGGCGGCGTCGTAGCGGTTCTCGCTGAGGACCAGGTCGCGCGTGGAGCCGTCCTCGTTGTGGAAACCGGTCAGGATCTTCTTAGCGAGCAGGCCGTCGTCGTAGTACGTGTGCCGCGTGGTGCGGCCCATCGCGTCGGTGTGCTCGGCGAGTCGGCCGGCCGGGTCGTAGGCGTAGGAGTCGAGGACGACGTCGGCCGGGTCACCGCCGCCGTCGGTGTACTCCTTCAACGTGACTTCGGCCAGGTCTCCACCGGCGGTGTAGCTGTAGCGGAAGGTTTCGCCACCGGAAGTGATCCGGCTCGTCTGGTGACCGTAGACGTCGTAGGTGTACTGCTCCTCCTCCTGCTCGGGCCCGATGAGCGTGGCCAGGCGGCCGTGGTCGTCGTAGCGGCGCTCAGTGGTGCGGGCCGGGTCGTCACTCGCTGTGTCGGAGATGCTCTCGGTGCGCAGGAGGCCGTCCGCGTCGTAGGTGTAGTTCGTGACGGCCTGGTGCTCGTCGCCGGTGACGGCGTTGGTGGTGGCCGGTCCCTGGGCGCGCACCACGCGTGAGGCGCCGTCGTAGCGGGTGGTGGTCTCGACACCGTCGGGGTGCGCGTCGGAGATGTCGGTACGGGTCAGCTCGCGCCCGAGCGCGTCATAGGTGTACTCGGTGACGAGTCCGGCGGGGTCTGTGACACGTACCAGGTCACCGGCCGCGTCGTACTTCCGCAGCGTCTCTCCGCCGCGTGCGTCCATCGTCTTCGCCAGCAGCCCGGCAGGGACGGTGCCGCCGCCCACGGCGCTCTCGGTGCCGTCGGTGAACGTGTGCGTCTCGGTGCGGCCTTCGGGAAAGCCCGGCGTGGCCGGGGCCGTGGTGGAGATGCGGTCGCCGAACGTGTTGTAGCCGTAGGACGTGCGGTAGGTGTCGTCTTCCGCGTCGGCGGAGCGGGCGTCGCGCTTGGCGGTGAGCTGGTCGTTGCGGGGGTCGAGCGGGTCGTCCTCGTTGAGGAAGTAGGCGTAGTGGGACGTGTGGCAGCTCGCGTCCTCACCTGCGTCCCGGCAGGTCGTCTGGGAGAGCTTGTTGCCGCGCTCGTCGTGTCCGAGCCGGGTGACGGTGCCGTCGGGCCCGGTGGTGGCGGCGAGGAAGCCGCCGGTGTCGTAGGTGAAGGTGGCGGTGTTTCCGTCGGTGTCCTTCTGGGCGACGCGGCGGTGGCCCTGGAGGGGGTCGTAGCTGTGGGAGGAGGTGCGCTCGTCCGGATCGGTGACGGTGACGGTGACGGTCGGGTCCTCGGGCACCGCGTCCTGGCCGTCGGTGGCGGGCTTGCCGTCGGCGCCGGTCAGCACGTGCTCGGACAGCTCGTAGCGTCCGCCGTCAGCGTCGGTGTAGGCGGCGACCCGGTCGCGGGCGGCGTCGTACTCCACCGCTGAGTGGGTCCGGCCGCTGGGCAGGGTCACCTTCGTGAGCTGCTGGTCCTGCGCACCGGAAGCGTGCTGCTCGGCGATCGTCCGGGCGCCGAGCGGGCGGGTGTGGACGGCGACCTCGTCGATGTCACCGTCGAAGTGGCCGATCGTGCCGGAGGTGGCGGGCCAGTTCTTCCAGTAGCCGGCACCGAGGTAGACGAAGCGCTGGTCGTACTGGGTGATGGCTCCCGTTGCGGTGCCGACACGGTCGCCGTCCAGGTACAGCGTCTGGGTGTTGCCCGCCGCGCTCAGCGCGGCGTGGTGCCACTGACCGTCGTTGACGGCGGCCTCGGAGGTGATCGGTGCCGACTCACCGTTCCAGAACTCACCACGCAGCTTGCCGTCCGTGCCGACGTACAGCGCCGGGGTGAGCTTTCCGGTGGTCTCCTCTTCCAGGGTGTGGTTCTGGTAGCTGAAGAGCACTCCGTCCTCGGTCGTGCGGAACCACAGGCCGACGGTGAGGTACGGGGTGTCGGAGACGAGCTGGTTCGGTAGTTGCACGTAGGAGGACGTGCCGTTGAACGTGGCGGCCGTGTCGGGGCTGCCCGAAAGCGCGCCTCCGGTCCCCAGTTCGACGTCGCGGTAGGTGCCGGCGTGGTTGTCGCCGTCCAGCAGCAGGTCACTGCGCGCCTCTTCGGCGCCCGCTTCCTCGTTCAGCCGCCAGTAGGAGAACGGACCGGAGTCCCGGACCACGGTGCGGTGGTGCGAGCCGTCACCGTAGGTGTAGCGGGTACAGGTGCCCGCGGCGTCCTCGGGCCCGCAGACCTCGGTGAGGCGGTGGCCGTCGTAGTCGTACGTCCAGGTCAGCGGATCGCTGTCCGGGTCGGGGCGGTCCGTGGTGACGGATGCGACGTGCCCGTCCGACCAGGTGAAGGACAGCGTGCGCCCGCCGGGGGAGGCGGCGTCGGTCAGGTGCCCGTCGCCGTCGTAGGCCAGGGTCTGGGTGCGGCCGCGGAAGTCGGTGACCTCGGTGATCCGCCCGGTCTCGTCGAAGAGGTAGCCGGTCTGGTTCTTGTCGGTCAGCCGCCAGCCGTCGTCGCCGGTGCGGGTGAGGGTGGCGAAGCTCCCGTGCGGGGGCGCGTAGCTCCCGTCCGGGTTCTTGCCGAACCGCACCTGCCGACCGCTCGGGTAGGTGGCGACGACGTTGCCGGTGCCGTCGCCGTCCGCCTCGATCCGCATGTCGTAGCGAGTGCTCCACCCGGCCCCGAAGGCGTTGTCGTCGCGCGGGTCGCGGCTGTTGTAGGTGCGGGTGACGGTGAGTGCCGGTCCAGTGGTGGCCACCTGCGCGTCAGTGGCGGAGGTGGTGTAGTTGCCGGTGCGCGGGTCCACCTCCCGGCCGTCGGCCGAGGCACCGCCCAGGTGGGAGGTGATGGCGGGCTGCTCGACGGCGGTGGTGAAGGGGTAGTACGGGCTCATCGGCCCCCCGAGATCGGCCTCGCGGGCCTTCACCCGCCAGACGTAGCTCTCACCCCACGCCAGCATGTCGGCGGGCACGGTCCAGGTGCGCGGGTCGACCCAGCCGGAGTCGGTGCAGTCGACGGGATCATCGGTGGTGCCCTCACAGACCTCGAACCAGTGCTCGATCTCCGCTCCGGCCGGGTAGTGATCGACGGTCTCGGCGTCCACGAACAGGGCCGGCGTGAGGCTGCCGACCTGCCCGCCAGGCTGTGGGTAGACGTCTGTGATGCGCGGGCCGACGTCCTGCGAGGTCATCGTGACGGTGGCCACCGGCACGTTCTCGCTGGATATCCACTTCTGGTCATTGAGCCGCTGCACATCAAAATTGATCTTGTACTTGCCTGGCGGCAGCTCGGGTATTCGGGCGTCGACGGTCGCCGAGTCGCCCGGTGTCACGCGCTCGTGGAAGCGGGTGAAGGCCACGGCGTCCAGGAGCTTGCCGCTGTCGAACTCCCGCACCCGCGCGCCGAGGCGGAACTCGTTCCAACCCAGTGCCTCCCAGGTGGCCGAGCCGAGGTTCTTCACGGTGACGGTGACCTCGCCACCCTGGTGGCCCGTCAGCGGCTCCGTCTGCGACCCGACACTGTATTCAGCACCCCAGGCGCTGTGCGTGATCGCGAGGTAGGGCTCGTTGGCGGAGTTCTTGCTGCCGAACCGCTTCCACGCCCCGCTGTCGGTGTAGCCCGCGCGCAGGGACAGACCGTAGTTCCCCGTCGAGCCGTCCACCCAGTCCTGCACCAGGTTGACGCCCTTGAGGCCGAGGTCGATCGTCTGCCACTTCGGCCCCGAGCAGTTCTCGCCGTGCGCGAAGGAGGCCGCACCCACTGGCGACGAGACCACCGATGGCTGGTTCTTCCAGGTGACCTTGCCCGCCTGCCACGCCTCCTTGACCTGGTGCACTCGCACTTCGTGCGCCGAGCAGGAGGAGGACCAGTGGTTCAACAGGCCGAGGTCGGCGTTGAGGATGTAACGGTTCTTCAGCTGGCTGGTGACATTGTCGAACCGCAGGTAGCTGACGGCGCGGCTGGCGCCGCCGTTGTAGCTGCCGACCTTCAGCTCGTCGTCCCCGCCGAAGTTCGTGTTGGGAAAGTCGTCCTGGACGAACGAGTCGCCGTAGGTCTCGATGTCGTCCACGCTCGGGTCGACGAGCACCGGGTACTCGCGTTCAGGGGCGTCCAACCATGCGTCGGCTGCGGTGACCCGCAGCGCCCATCCCTCGCCGCGCTCCTCGAGCGAGTAGCTCACCGCGTCGGAGATGACCGGATCGCCGGAAGCCGGGTCGGTGGAGGAGTCCTCCATCCAGGGCGTGGGGACTACGGCACGCACCTCGCCTTCCTCGTCCCGGAGCAGCACCGACCCGTCCTCGTCGAGCTCCGGCCTCAGCCCGTCGAGCGTCAGCGGGAACGTCCAGGTGCGCGGCGCATCGGGGGAGTTGAGGACGATCGTCTCCTTGATCGTCCCGTGCTCCGCCCGCAGCGTCAGGTCGGCGTCCTCGCGGATACCGGGGAAACGAACCGTGTCCCCGTCCAACTCCGCGCGCACGGTCTCGGCGTCGTCCAGCCCGAAGGCGACACGGTTCCCGGCGTCACCGACCTCCATCTGCGCCAGCAGCGGGTCGTCGCCCCGCCCCGCAAAGGTCAGCCCGCTGTCGTCCGCGGTCATCTCCGAACGCTCGGTGCCCGCCTCCGCCGAGCCGAAGCTACGGGCGGCGGGAGCGGCGTCCTCCTCGGCCGGCACCAGAGTGGGGTCGATCTCCTTCCACTCGCCCGCTTCGTCCCGGTAGTGCACCGGCTCCGGGTAGACGCGTGTAGTGCGGGTGCCGTCCGGATTGGCGAACTCCTTCGTCGAGCGGCTGCGCGCCCCCGGCAACTCCTTGCTGGCTTCCTGGTCGAAGCCCTTTGCGCCGTGCGACTCGCCACCTGTCTCCTGCCGCACAGTGGCGGTCTCGACGTCCGGCTCCAGCGGTGCGAAGCCTCCTCCTGACTCGGCGAGAGGGAGCGCGTCCTCCCCCACGGCCAACTCGTCCGGAGCCTTGGTGTTGCGCCCGTTGGCGTCCGTTTTCCCGGCGTCCACCGCGTGCTCCCGGTCGGCGGCGCTGCCGGTGCGCTGCTGCGGGGCCTCTGCCGATCCGCTGGGCGCCGCGTGTGCGACGGACGGCAACGCGGACGACGGAAGCAGTCCGGCGCCGAGGGCCAACAGCAGCGTCCCCGAAGTCAGCCCGGTCCAGGAGGAACGTTCGCGGCGTCTTCCCAGGAGGGTGCGCTGACCACGGCTCGGCACGGGAACTCCTTCATGCGGCGGTACGACAAAGCCGGTCGCCCGCACGAGGGGTGACCGGCCACATGTACTTCTGGGCAGGGCGCACGAAGGGCACGCAACCGCGAACTCCGAGCGGGCTACACGCTAGATCATCGACTCCTCACCCCACGGTGATCATGACAACGACTCCATAACAGCCCTGCTGCTCAAGGCACCCAGGCGAGAGGCCGTAAGGAGCGCCCACCTCTCCTCAACTCAGCGCTCTCAGCGCCTGCTTGGTTGCTTGGCGGAACACGGTGACCACCGAGCAGCCGCACGTCGTCACGTGATCAAGATGAGACGTTGACCTGGTTAGCCTGCGTCCCCCACCCTGAACGCCGCCCGACGAAAGGGAGACATGGCCGAGTTGAAGGCGAAACCGCTGGGCAACCGCAGGTGGTTCGTCGCCGCCGGACTGCTGGCAGCTGCCTCAGCGGTCACCGTCACCACCGCTTTGGTGGCCGAAACCAACACGGCCCTTGCCTACGACGTCAATGGAGACGGCATCGCCGACCTGACCGTGGGCCTCCCCGGCAACACGGTGAACGGAAAGCCCAACGCAGGCTCGATCATCGTCGCCCACGGCACCGGCTCCGGACCCGCGAACAACTCGGTCCGGATCGATCAGGAGTCCCCCGGCGTACCGGGGGCGGCTGAAGCGGACGACAGCTTCGGCCAGGTCGTCGCGAGCGGCGACTTCGACGCCGACGGCTATGCCGACCTCGCCGTCAGCAGCCCGATCGAGGCGATCGGCGACACCGAGGGCGCCGGCTACCTCACCATCCACTACGGCAGCTCGGACGGCGTCCACGCCTCACGAACCACCTCCTTCCACGAGGACACGGCCGGCGTACCCGGCTCGGCCGTCAAGGACGAGTTCTTCGCCTACTCCCTGGCCGCAGGCGACCTCAACGGTGACGGCTACTCCGATCTGGCCGTCGGCCAGCCCATGGACGCCGTGGACAGCGATCCCAACGCGGGCTCGACCAAAGTGCTCTTCGGCTCCGACGACGGTCTGACCGCCGGCTCCGCACTGTGGATCGACCAAGACACTCCCCACGTACCCGGAGTCCCCGAGAAGGGCGACCGCTTCGGCGAGCAGTTGGTCATCGGCGACATCAACGGCGACGGCACCGACGACCTCGTCGTCACCACCCTGGGCGAGCAGATCAGCGGCAGCTCCGACCGGGGCTCGATTCACACCCTCTACGGCCCTTTCGACGACAACGGTCCTGCGGACGGCGGATTCATCGACTCCGCCCACATCGACGGCATAGGCGAGTTCTCCGGCAGCGCTCTGGCACTCGGCCACTTCAACGATGACGCCTACCTCGATGTCGCCGTCGGCGTCTCCGACAAGAAGGTCGGCGAGGACGGTGCCGCCGGCCGTATCGCCGTCCTCTACGCCGATAAGGACGGCCTCTCCCACAACGATGTCGAGATCTTCGACCAGGACAGCCCCGGAATCCCCGGCGGTCCCGAACACGAGGACTACTTCGGCAGCTCCCTGGCCGCCGGTGACTTCGACGGTGACGGCGTGGACGACCTCGTCATCGGCATGCGCAGCGAAGCCATCGGCACCGCCACCGGGTCCGGGGCGGCACTGGTCATGTTCGGCAACGCCACCGGCGGTCTCTCCGCAACCGGCGCCGTCTGGGTCGACCAGGACGTACCCGGCGTACCCGGCGTCGTCGCGAAGGCCGACCACTTCGGCTGGGCCGTCGGCTCACTCGACACCGACGGAGACGGCCGCGACGACCCCCTCATCGGCGCCCCCGGCAACGCCGCCGGAACCGTCACCATCCTCAAGGTCAGCCCCGGCGAACTCGAGTCCGCCACCGCCCTCGCAGAAGGCGACCTCGGCTGGAACGACGGCACCCACGGAGACGCCTTCGGCATCACCCTGCCCCAGTAGCACGTCAGTCCGGTCGAATCTGGACCGCGATCCGGTCGAGCCCTCGCCGCTCGATGCGCGCCCGCGTACCGCCGTCCGAACGTCGCGACGGCTGAAAGCGTCGGCGGCCGGAATGTGCAAACGCCCACGCCGTCCACGTAAAAGGGAGCGGACGCGGGCAGCGGCCACCGTGGCGCGGGCGCATGCCCTGCCGGGCCTTCCCGCGCTCGACACGCGTCCGGCCCTACCGCGCGCCCCCACACGAAGCCCGCCCCGCTCCCGGCGTACCGGGGCGGGG
>NZ_BAAHCA010000054.1:0-13294 GCF_054776295.1 Streptomyces sparsus | reverse complement strand
ACGGGCTCGCCGGCCGCCTCGCAGTGCGGGCGCCTCGGATTACGGCTCCGCACCTCGCTCCCGAGCCCTACGAGAGGGTGTCCGCGACCACGGACGCCGCCTCCGCGATCAGGGCGTTGTCGTACTCGGCGTCCTCGCTCAGACGGTTGCTCATGACGGCGATCACGATCGGGTCGCCATCGGGCCTCCACACCACGGCGATGTCGTTGCGCGTGCCGTAGGTGCCGCCGGCCCCCGTCTTGTCGCCGACCACCCAGTCCTTCGGCAGTCCGGCACTGATGAGCTCGGCTCCGCTGGTGTGGTTCCGCAGCCACTCGGTGAGCTGCGCACGCTCCGGCCGGCCGAGGGTGTCACCGAGCGCGAACGCGCGGAGGTCGTCGGCGAAGGCGCGCGGTGTGCTGGTGTCGCGGTTGTCGCCGGGCGACCAGCGGTTCAGCCCGGGTTCGTTGCGCTCCATCCGGGTCACGTCGTCGTCCAGCAGCCGCTCGAGCAGGGCGTCGAGGCCCTCGGGGCCGCCGAGCGCCTCGAAGAGCAGGTTGGCCGCGGTGTTGTCGCTGAACCGGATCGCGGCGTCGCACAGTTCCGCCAGGGTCATTCCGGTGTCGACGTGCTTCTCCGTGACGGGGGAGTGGTCGACAAGGTCGTCACGGGAGTAGGTGACGACCTTGTCCATGCCGTCCAGCGAGTACGTGTGCAGCGCCGCACCGGCCGCCAGCGCCTTGAACGTCGACGCGTACGCGAAGCGCTCACCGTCGTTGTGGGCGACCTCGCGACCGGTGCCGGTGTCGACGGCGTAGACCCCGAGGCGGGCGTCGTACCTGCGCTCCAGGTCCTCGAACGCACGGACGTACGCGGTCACCCCCGGGCGGGCCGACGTCTCCGCCGCGGACGTCTGCGCAGCCGACGGAACCTGCGTGCCGCGCTGTTCACACGCCGCGAGCGGAACGAGCAGGAGCGAGGCGAGCAGGCCGACCACCAGGCGTCGCGCGCGTGGGTACTGCATGGGTCCACACCTCCGAGGGGCCCCGGCCGTACCAGGCGACGGGCGGGGCGAGATCGTTTGACCTGCTCACCCTCGCGCCGAGTCCGTCCTGCGGTCCAATACGCCACGGCCTCACTTCATGCTGTTCTCGCATACGATGGCGGCGTGGATCTGGTCGGAGCCTGCCGGGCGTTCGTGAGCGTCAGCGAACAGGGCAGTTTCACCATCGGAGCAGCCGCCGCGCAGATGTCCCAGTCCGTGGCGAGCCGGCGGGTCGCGGCCCTTGAACAGCACTTCGGCGAGCGGCTGTTCCGACGCACCTCACGACGGGCCGTGCTCACCCCGTTCGGCCGGGACATGCTGCCGGCCGCAACGCGGCTCGTGCAGGCCGCCGACGTGCTGCGGCACGAGGCGGACTCGGCCAGGGCGAAGCCGTGGCGGCTCGCCGTGCCGGACACCTGCTCCGCGCGTGGCCTCGCCCATCTGGTCGCCGAGGCCAAGGGGCGGGGCGTCTCGCTGGACCTGCGGGTCGTCGGCGCACCCGCGGAGCGGGTGGAACTCCTCCACGCGCAGCAGGTACGGGCCGCGTTGGTCGCCGTGCCCTCGGACGAGGCGACGTGGCGGACACCTCTCGGGCTGGCCGGTGCCGGCGACCTCGGTGGGAAGCGTTTCTACCTCGACACCCTGAGGGTGGGGCGGGCTTCGACCGGCCGTGCCCGACGCGTCTGGATGCAGCCGGAGGACGACGTCCCGCACATCCGCGACCCGCTGACCCGCCTGCGGGACGCGGTCGGCCTCCAGCCCGCCCAACTCGTCGTCGCCCCCGACGTCACGACAGCCGCCGCCGAGGTGCTGTCCTCGGACGACGTGCTGTTGTGTTCGGCGGCGCAGGCCGGTGAACTCGCCCTCGACTGGCGTCCCCTGGGCGAGGCCAGCCCCGTCCGCGGTCTTGCGCTGGTCGCGGTCACCGCCGATGACACGCGACACCTCGGTGAGCGTCTGGGCGGGGCGGTGGCCCGCTGCCTCGGCCTCGACGGGAAAGCCGACAAGAAGGCCGACCGGGAAGCCGTGGGGGGTGCGGCGGCATGAACACCGGAGAACTGCTGCGCGAGACGCGTCAGCGCCTGCGCGACGGAGGCCTGCGCGCCTGCCTTCTCGTCCGCGACCTCAACACGGGTGAGGAACTGGGCATCGAACCGGACGTCCGGCTGCCCTCGGCGTCGCTGGTCAAGGTTCCGCTGGCCGTCGCGACGGCGGAACGCATCCGGCGCGGTGAACTCGACGGATCGACGATGCTGGACGTCGAGCCCGGGCGGATCACGTCGGCCGGCCCCACCGGTCTGAGCCGGTTCCGCCACCCGGCCCGGATCGCGATCGACGATCTGCTGTACCTGAGCACCAGCGTGAGCGACGGCACGGCCGCGGACGCGCTGTTCGCGCTCACCCCGCCTGCCCGGGTCACCGAGATCCTCCGAGGTCTGGGAGTGGACGGCATCTTCGTCCGGCACCCGATGCGGGACCTGACCGAGACCCCTGCCGAGCGATTCGACCCCGCTCAGACGCACCTCGCCCACGCCCTCGCCATCGACGCCGGGACGAGCGGGCGCGGCCACCGGGTGCCGCAACTCGACACCACCCGAGCCAACACCGGCAGCGCACGCGCTTTCGTGGACCTGCTGCACGCCCTGTGGCGGCCGTCGGCCGTCCCCCGCGAAGTCGCGGCACGCGTGCGTGGCCTCATGGCGGACAATCTGCTGCGCCACCGGCTGGCACCGGACTTCAGTACCGACGCCTCGACCTGGTCCTCCAAGACCGGCACGCTGCTCAACCTCCGCCACGAGATCGGCGTCGTCGAGCACCGCGACGGTGACGCCTTCGCGATCGCCGTCCTCACCGAGTCACTGGTGCCCGCCGGCGCACAGCCCGGCGCGGAAGCACTCATGGCGCAGGCCGCTCGCGCCCTGCGCGACCAGCTCCGCCAACTCTGACCGCACTCCTGAAGCCTCCTGCGTCTGGAGAGCACAGGCATTTCGGGGACGGCCCCCGGTGGCGGCGGCAGGCGATCACGCCGAACGGCAGGCCCGCGGGCTGCTTGCCCGCCACCGCACCCACGGATGAGGTTGAGGCGCCCACGGCCTTTCGTGATCCTGCACGAATCACGCTGTGGAAAAGTTGGCGCTTTCCTAAAAGCAGTGTAAGTTCGGTGGGGCGCCGCCACACCGGTCCAGGCGCACACTCCCCGCAGGAAAGGTGTTTCACGATGATCGTCGTCACTGGTGCCACCGGACAGTTCGGCCGGCTGGCCGTGGAGAACCTCCGCAAGCGCGGCGTGCCGGCCGCCGAGATCACCGTCGCGGTGCGCGACACGGACAAGGCGGCCGATCTCCTCGCTGAGGGGGTGACGGTTCGCGAGGCGGACTACGACCGGCCCGAGACCCTCGTGCCCGCGTTCACCGGCGCCGACAAGCTGCTGTTCGTCTCCGCCAACGGCCCCGATGACCTGCGCATCACCCAGCATCGTGCGGTCGTCACCGCCGCCCGGCAGGCCGGTGTGGGGCTGATCGCCTACACCTCGATCACGGAGGCCGACACGAACCCGATCGGCCTCTCCCGCGTCCACCGCGACACCGAGGCCGCGCTGGCCGACGCCGGCCTGCCGACCGTGCTGCTGCGCAACGGCTGGTACACCGAGAACTACACGGCGAACCTGCCCGGCTCCGTGGAACGTGGCGCCATCGTCGGCAGCGCCGGCGACGGCCGCATCGCCTCAGCCACCAGGGCCGACCTCGCCGAGGCCGCCGCTGTTGTCCTCACCCGCGAGAACCAGGCGGGCAAGGTCTACGAACTGACCGGGGACACCGCCTGGACGCCCGCGGAACTGGCCGCCGAAGCCACCGCCGTATCCGGCACGGACGTCGTCTACACCGACCTGCCCGCCGAGCAGTACGCCGACATCCTCACCGGTGCCGGCCTGCCCGGATTCCTGGTGGAGCTCCTCGTCGACGCCGACGTCAAGATCTCCCAGGGCGCCCTCGCCAAGGTGACCGGGGATCTCAGCGCCCTCCTCGGCCGCCCCACCACCTCGCTCACCGACGCCGTGACCGCCGCCCTGAAAGGCTGACGGCCTGCCGGGCAGTGCCCGACGGCCCGAAAGAGGGAGCCACGTGCCCCGAGGGAGAGGCCGGTGCGCGGGATCCGTCGGACGGGGCTCAGGGGTGCGTGGGCTTCAATCGGGCAGTTTCGTGTCGATGACGAGGCTGATTTCGATGACCTGGCCGGGCATGGTCAGTTCAGTGACGCCCAAGACTGTGCTGGCCGGGCGGTGGTCGCCGAAGTACCCCAGGTTGCCCTCCGCCGCCGCCTCGGCGTTCTGCCGCAGGTTCACCACGTACAGGGTCTGCGAGACGACCTGGTTCCGGGTGGCGCCGTAGTGGTCCAGGACCTTGTCCATGTTGGCGTAGGTCTGCTCGAGCTGGGCGGGGAAGTCGCCCGCGTGGAGGAACTCGCCTGCCGCGTCGAACGAGAGCTGTCCGGAGACGTGGATCAGCTCGCCGGACCTGATCGCCTGTGAGTAGCCGAAGTCGCTCTCGGCCGGCACGTCGTAGCTGAATACATCCATGGTGGTCACGGTGCTCACCCTTCCGTTTCGCTCTCTTGTAGTTACTCGGAAACTGTAGGAGAGTGAAGGTTGACCTGGAAGAACGCACTTTTCGGTGACTGAGGAACCTGATGGTGACCAAGCACATGCTCAAGGGCCTGCCCGAGGACGCTGACCTGCGGCGGGCGGACTCCCTGGCGCGGGAGATCTTCTCGGACGTCGCCAACAAATGGGCACTCCTGATCATCGAGGCACTCGGCGAGCGCACTCTGCGCTTCAGTGAGTTGCGGAACGAGGTCGAGGGCGTCAGCCACAAGATGCTCACCCAGAACCTGCGCATGCTGGAGCGCAACGGCCTGGTCGACCGGAAGGTGCATCCCACCGTGCCCCCGCGGGTCGAGTACACCCTCACCGAGCCGGGCCGGGGCCTGCGCACCGCGGTCGACGCCATATGCGGCTGGACCCACCAGCACCTCGGTCACATCGAGAGCGCACGCGGCCGCTTCGACGCCTGACGGGCACGTGGCGACACCCCCGGGCGTTGCGCGATTCCTTGATCGGTCTCACGCCGGCGTGGCCCGCGCCGCGCCTGACGCTGCTGTTCGAAGTGCACGAAGCCTGTCGGGGCCCGTGGACCCTGAGGACCGGCCAGAGGCGCCGTCCGCCACGGGCAGCCGCTGCGGCCCAGAGGCCGGCAGGCCGGGCGCCACGTGTCCGCTCCCCGGTCGCTGTTCTCACCCTCGGGTGCCGTTGCTTCCGCCCTCCGCGGCGTCGTCCTCGGAAAGGAGCGCGTGGAGGCGTTGCAGTACGTCGAGGTGGGCGCGGTTGTGGAACTCGAGCAGCGCGTGCACGACGACCGCCTCTGCGACTGCCGTCTCCCGGTGCGAGGACAACCCGAGATCGGCGAGACACGGGTGGTCCCGCCGCTGTTGGCGGACCTCGGGCACCATTCGCTCCGCCAGTTGCTGGCGCACTTCGTCCGGAGCGTCCTCGTCGAGTGCTGCGAACTCCGCGTCGAGGTCCCCGCGAGGTCCTGAGAGCTGTTCCTGGAGGGCGGCCCTCGCCCCGGGTGTGAGGATGCTGGAGTAGGCCAGCAGCAGGGACCGCTGGGCCTCGGGCAGGTCGTCGGCGAGCGTCCTGAAGTCCGGGGGCATGTCGAGCGCGGCCCGGTTCTCCATGATGGCCGCCAGGTCCCGCCGCATCTGCTGCCGGCGTTCGATGTCCGCCGCGAGTTCGGCGTCCAGGTCCCTGAGGATCTGCCGTGCCCTCTCGTCGCCGCTCTCGACCGAGGGGACGTTCGCGAGGGCCACGCCGAGGTCGGTCAGCCTGCGGATGCGCAGCAGGCGGACCAGATGGCTGACGCCGTACTGCTTGTAGCCGTTGGACGCCCGTTCCGGCTCCTCCAGCAGACCGATCTCGTGGTAGTGCCGGACGGTCTTGGTCGTCGTGCCCGCGAGTTCCGCGAGCTGACGCGTACTCCACCCCACCAGGAGCCCCTTCTCCCAGAACGTGCCCTGCGGTCATTCAAGACCCTGCCCTTGGGGCAGGGTCAACTGTGGCCGGTTTCGCGCCCGTCGTAGTTGACCATGCCCCAAGGGCACGGGGTGTCGTGGTGGCGACCACAACCGCGAACCGCTAACCGGAGACTGGACATGAAACGACAGCGCAGCGCCGGCCAGAGTTTGGCCCTCCTTGTGGTCCTGGGCCTGGGCGGCTCGCTGGCCGCCGTGCCCGCCACGGCCCAGGAGCCGCAGACGCCGCAGATGAAGTGGGGCGAGTGCCCCGACGACGTCGTGGCCGAAGCCGCTCCGACCGAGTTGCAGTGCGCCACCGTGTCCGTGCCGCTGGACTACGCCGACCCGGAGGGCGAGCAGATCGACCTCACCGTCTCCCGGCTGGCCGCCGCCGACCCGGACAAGAGGCGCGGCGTCCTCATGCTCAACCCGGGCGGCCCCGGCGGATCCGGTCTGGCGCTGTCCGCGCTGCTGGTGGCCCAGGGCCTGCCCAGCAGCGTCACCGACCGCTACGACCTGATCGGCATGGACACCCGCGGGGTCGGTCATTCCACACCGGTCAGCTGCGGCTTCAAGCAGGACGGCCCCTACAACGCCAACATCCCGCCCTACGCGGTCGACGACGCCGCGGTCACCGCGCAGGCGAAGACCGCCGAGCAGGCGGCCGAGCAGTGCGCGGACAACGACCGCGACGACCGGCTGCGCCACCTCACCACCGCGAACACCGCCCGCGACCTGGACCGGATCCGGGCCGCGCTCGGCGAGGAGAAGACCAGCTACCTGGGCTACTCCTACGGCACGGCACTCGGCGCCGCCTACGCGTCGATGTTCCCCGAGCGCACCGACCGGATCGTGCTCGACAGCAACATCGGAGACACCCACCTCGACCGCGACGGCATGCGCCGCTTCGCGCTCGGCATGGAGCAGACCCTGCCGGACTTCGCGAAGTGGGCCGCCCGCCGGCACGACAGCTACGGCCTGGGCCGCACACCCCGACAGGTCCGGACGTCCTACCTCACCATGGCCGGCAGACTCGACAAGGCTCCGGTCGCGGGGATCGACGGCAACCTCTTCCGGCTCCTGACCTTCGGCGCCCTGTACAAGCAGTCGCAGTACCCCACGCTGGCACAGACCTGGCAGGCCGTGCGCGAAGGCGACGAAGCGGCCACCCGCGCCCTGGCGACCGCCCGGGAGGAAACGGCGGACGGGGTGCTGTCGCCGGTCGACAACGCGCTGACCGTGTTCCTCTCCGTCACCTGCAACGACGTCGAGTGGTCCGAGGACGTCAACACCTATCGGCGGGGCGTCGCGAAGGACCGCGAGCGCTACCCTCTGTTCGGCGCCGCCACCGCCAACATCACGCCGTGCGCCTTCTGGCCGCACGCCCCCGCCGAACCGCCGGTGGAGATCGACGCCGAGGGCCCGCGCAACGTGCTGCTCCTGCAGAACCGGAGGGACGCGTCGACCCCGCGCGTGGGCGGGAAGATGCTGCGTGAGAAGTTCGGCGACCGGGCCCGACTGGTCAACGTCAACGACAGCGGGCACGGCGTCTACGTCCTGGGCAAGAACTCCTGCGCGTTGAACACGACCACGCGTTACCTCGTCGAGGGAGAGATGCCCAAGAAGGACGTCTTCTGCCGCGCGGACTGACCGCCGGATCCCCAGCGGCGCTCACGCCGCCCGCAGCCCGTCTGCCGGCGGCGTGAGTAGGGCGTGCGGGTGGGCAGCTCGAGCGTGAGGCAGGACGGCGGCACCGGAAGCCGACGGCGAGCGGAGTCCGGTCAGGACGCGGCGTCGGCGAAAGGTCCCGGTTCTCCTCACGCTCCCATGTCCGACCGCTGTCCGCCCTCGTGCACGGAGCCACGGGTGCGGTGATCCACTCGACATGCCTGTCCCACGGACAAACGGGCACAGATATCACGTGCTCACAGTTGTTCCCCACCGTGTGCGGGAGTTCGTGCGAAGGCAGCGCGAGCAGCCCGTCGTCGTGCAGACCGTCCGCTCCGCAGCCGCCGCGACCCTCGCCTACGCCACCGCCGTCTGGTTGCTCAGCGCCAAGCCCCCACCCCTGCTGGCGCCGCTCACCGCTCTCCTCGTCGTCCAGGTCACTCTCTACGCCACGCTCACCAGCGGCATCCGCAGGGTGAACGCCGTGGTGGCGGGCGTGCTCATCGCCGTGGGCTTCAGCGAGCTGGTCGGCCTCAGCTGGTGGAGCCTGGGCCTGCTCATCATCTCCGCACTGGTCACAGGCCATGTGGTGCGCGCCGGCGAGTTCGTCCCGGAGGTCGCGATCTCCGCCATGCTGGTGCTCGGCGTCTCCCACTCGACGGACCTCGCCCTCAGCCGGGTACTGGAGACGTTGATCGGCGCATTGGTGGGGCTGCTGTTCAACATGGTGCTCGTGCCCCCGGTGTGGGTGTCGTCCGCGGGTGAGTCCATCGAGGACCTCGCCCGGCGGATGCGGGGCCTGATGCTGGACCTCGCCGACGAGGTCGGCGGCCGGATCCCGGTGGAGGAGGCAGCGGCCAGGCTGCACGCCGCCCGCCGCCTGGACCACGACGTCGTCCAGGTCGACGCCTCGCTCGCGAGGGCGGAGGAGAGCCTGCGGTTCAACCCCCGGGTCAAGGAGGGGCTGCTCTCCCGCATCGTGCTGCGCACCGGCCTGGACACGCTGGAGATCTGCGCCGTCGTCCTGCGGGTCACCACCAGGACGCTCACCGACCTCGCCAAACACCGCACCGACGAGGACCTGCTCCCGCCCGAGGTCGCGACCGCCCTGCGTGAGCTGCTGATACACATGGCCGGCGCCGTCGAGAGTTTCGCCGTCCTGATCACCACCCAGGTGAGCCGCAACGCGGAGGAGGCCGAGACCTTCCTGCTCGCCGAGCTCTCCGCGAGCCGGGCCGCCCGCGAACACGTCGCCGAGCTGCTGCTGGAGGCGGTGCAGGAGCACCCTCGCCAGTGGCAGCTGCACGGAGCGCTGCTCGCCGAGGTCGACCGCATGCTGGACGAACTGGACGTCGAGAAGCGTTCCGTCCGGCTGGCCGAGGAGCTCGACCGCCACTCCCGCGAGCGCCGCGCACGCCGGCTGCTGAACGACACACACCTCCGACGCCTGCGTCGCCGGCTACGCCCACTCGCCGCCCGAGCGCGGCGGTGACCCGCTCGTCCCCGGCAGGGTCACCCGCCCTCACCGCCGGTGAGTTCCCGCATCCGTCGCACCAGCGCCGCACGCCGCAGATGGGCCCTGACCGCGAGGACGAGCGCCGAGGCGACGAACAGACCCCCGGCCGTCAACGCCACGCCCGTCCCGACACCGCGCTGAGTGGCGACAGCCATCGCGACCACGGCGCTGGCGGTCGAGGCCACCACGCCGATCCAGGCCGCGACGACCCGCTGGGTGGCGAACAGCGGCGCCCTGCGCGTGAGCGTCCACGCTCCGAATCCCGCCCAGGCCAGGCAGACCACGGTGAACAGCCCGAACGCCAGGCGGGTGCGGTCGGGCAGCGGGGCGGGCTCGGTCCACCACAGGGTGGTCAGGAACACCGCGCCGCCCAGCCCGGCAAGCAGGGCAACCAGCGCGCGCATGCGTCGCGCCGGTGACAGGGCCGGCTCGATCCCCTCGATGATGTCCTGCGCCGAAAGACGCGGTTCCTCGCTCATGACCGGTGTCCCTTCTCCTCCAGGTGTGCACGCAGCAGTCGGCGGGCCCGGTGGAGCCGGGACTTGACGGTGCCGACGGGGACCCGGCAGATCTGGGCGCAGTCCTCCGCCGCCAGGTCCTCCAGGTAGAACAGGACCAGGATCTCCCGTTCCGCGACCGGCAGCCCCGACAGGGCGCGAACCAGGTCGGCGCGGTCCACCACGGCGTCGGTCGGGTCCTCGGTGACCGTCCGGTCCGCCACGAGCCCGTGGCCGTCGCCGGCGTACTCACCTCGCAGGCGGTCGGTGATCGAGCGGCGGGCGATGGTGAACAGCCAGGGTGCGAACCGCTCGGGCTGCCGCAGCCGGGGCAGGCCCCGGACCACGGCCAGCCAGGTCTCCTGCGTCACGTCGTCGGCCCGCTCGGCGTCCAGCATGCGACGCACGTACGTCCACACCGGCACTCTCCAGCGGGCCACGAGCTCGGTCAGCGCGGCCCGCTCACCCAGTTGGGCACGCACCACGAGTAGCTCATCGGTCATCTCGTCCTCCTGTCACCCTGCACAGTCGGGCCGGGGCGCGATCCGGTTCACGCCGCTCGGTGCGGGCGGAGGAGGGGACGCGGTGCGGGCTCAGCGCCCGGCGTCGCCGGCCCGGTCGCCCGCCTTGCGGTACAGCCGCAGACCAGGCGTGGTGGTGACTCCGTGCACGAGGGTGCTGGCCGCGACGACCAGCGTTCCGGCGGCCAGCACCACCGGATCGGCACCGAGGCGGTGGGCCTCCATCGTCAGGTAGAACAGCGCGGAGACACCGATGGGGCCGAACCATCCCAGGAAGACGGCGTCCCGCCAGCTCAGGGCCAGCGGCCGCTTCAGCGCGAGCAGGACGGGAAGCCTGCGCAGCAGCAGGACACCGACGACGAGCAGGAGGCAGCGGGCCCATCCCAGCTCCGCCCACTCGCTCCACGGCAGTATCGCTCCCACCACCGTGAACAGCGGCAGGACGACAAGGCGGTTGACGGCCTCGTCGATCTTGTCCTCCTCCACCCGCTCATTGACCGAACTCGTCGCGTTGAACGCCAACCCGCTGACGAACACGGCCAGGATGCCGTCGAGGTGGAGGAGTCCGCCCGCACCGAGCACGAACAGGGCAAGCAGCAGGGTGTAGATGAGCAAAGGGCCGGACTCCACGGTCCGCCTCGCCTCGGCGCGCCGCAGCGCCTGCCCGCCCAGCCATCCCACCGCGCCTCCGAGAACGACGGCACCCAGGACCTGCCACAGGGACTCCACCAGCGCCTCGGTTCCGGTCAGCGGCCCCGCGAGGGCCACCGCGACGAGGACGAGCGGCAGCGCCAGGCCGTCGTTCGCCCCCGATTCGATGGAGAGCAGCTGCCTGGTGCGGGCGGTTACGTCCTTCTCCGCGGGTTCACCGGTGACCACACTCGTCGCGAGGACCGGGTCGGTGGGGCACAGCGCGGCGCCCAGCAGTGCCGCGACGCCGAGGCCCACACCCAGGACGGCGGCCGACACCGCCGTGGTGAGCAGCGCCATGGCGAGCATGGCGACGGTCACCAGGAGGGCCACCGGCTTCACCCGGGACCGCACCTCGCCGATCGGGAAGCGCAGCGCGACGGCCATCACCGAGATCGCCAGCAGCAGGCGCGAGAACTCGTGCAGTTCGCCGTGTCCCACCACGACGGTGGGAAGGTCGACGACGCCCAGCACCTCGGGGCCGAAGAGCACCCCGGTCAGCAGGGCGAGCAGCGGGCCGCTCAGCGGGGCCCGCTGGATCAGTGCGGAGAGCGCCGCCACCGTCAGCGCGAGCGCTCCGGCAACGGTCAGCAGAGTATCGAGCATGCTGTGCGGCTGCCCCCTGCACGCCGCGAACATGTCGCACCGGCCGCCCTGAGCCCCGGACGGCCCAAGCCTCCGGCGGCTTGGAGTGGCTGCGCGTGGCTGGAGCGTCCGGGATCCGGCACAGTGGGCGACCACGGCCGCCGGTGATCCGGCCGGCGCCGACGCGGACACGAGCGAGGACTGCCATGGCGTACGACGAGGGGCTGGCCGAGCGGATCCGCGTCCGGCTCGAAGCCGCCCCGGCCGTCACCGAGAAGCGCATGTTCGGCGGCCTCGCCTTCCTGGTCGAGGGCAACATGGCGGTCGGAGTGATCGGCGAGGAGTTGATGGTCCGGGTCGGTCCGGACGCCTACGACGTCGCGCTCACCCGGCCCGGGGCACGACCGTTCGACTTCACGGGGCGTCCCCTGCGCGGGTGGGTCGTGGTGGGCGCCTCGGCCGTGTCCGAGGACGAGGCGCTCAACGACTGGATCGATGAGGGCCATGCCCGCGCGGCGGAGCTGCCACCCAAGTGAGGGCGGGGGAGTGGGCCGGACCGCCACCGGAACACCCCGCCGGAGCCTGCGGGGTGACCTACCGCGAAGGCAGTCGCGCGCCCGGCACCGCCCTGACGCCTCCGACGCGGAACCGTCGCCCACACGTCCATCGCCGCCGGCCCAACCCGGCACACCAGCAACGGTGTTGCGTGCTGCAAGCGCGGGTGCACGTTCATCTGCCGCGTGCAACGTAACGTGATGATCACACCTAGTAGCTTTTCCGGTGATGTGATGCACGAACCGGCCGGTAGTGACGCCATGGGGGACGGAGGGCACACCAGTGCCCCTGCGGGGCCGGTGGGGGCGCGCCCCGGAGTGACAAGTCGAAGGGACCTGATGGTCCGTGACCATGACCATGGAGCTGGCCGGCGAACTGGCGACGGCGATCCTTCTGGTGCGGGTGTTCGGCCGGGACGCCGCACACCTGCTGGGCCGCGCGGCGGCAGTCGGCGTGCGCGCCGGAGTCACCGAGTTGCGGCGCGGTGCGGACGTGCGCGGTGCGGACGGAGGACACCGATGACGCGGGACGAACAGGGTGACGCGCCGTCGATGACGGAACTCCCGCTGGATTTCACCGCCTTCCACGCCGAGCGCCGTGAGCCGTTCGTCGGCTGGTCCGACCGCTACCTCCGCAACCGCCAGGACGCGGAGGAGGCAGTGGACGAGGCATTCGAGCAACTCGCCGTCAACTGGCAGCAGGTGCTGTCGATGGAGAACCCGGCCGGCTACGCCTGGCAGGTGATGAAGAACCGCACCATCGACTGCGCCCGCGCTCGCGGGCGCCGCGCCGACCTCGTCGAGGCACTCGCCTTCGAGACCCAGGTCCTGCGCGACGCGGTCGACCCGATCGGCGAACTGGAGGACAGCATGCAGGTGTTCCGGGCCGTCAAGGAACTCTCCGAGCGGCAGCACGACGTGTTCGTGCTCCGGCACTGCGAGGGGTACGGCATCGCGAAGATCGCCGACCTGCTGGGCATCACCGAGGCCACAGTGCGCTCCACCGACCGCTACGCCCGTCGCCGACTGCGGGAGATCCTGCGGGAACGGACACAGGGGAGGCCGCAGTGACCGAACAGGTGGACCGTCTGCTGGCCAAGGCGCGCCTGGCCCCCGCCGCACCGTACCGCCGGGCCGACGTCGCCGCGGCGGAGCGGCGCGTCGCCGCC
>NZ_BAAHCA010000053.1:0-13440 GCF_054776295.1 Streptomyces sparsus | reverse complement strand
CCGCGGTGCGCCCCTCGGCGTCGTCCGTCACGGTTTCGCCCGCCGGCGCTTGCCCCGGCCCGTCCTCGGCGGCGGTTCGGTCTCGTCCGGGCCGCCCAGTCCGGCGGACACCACCAGCGCCGCCAGGCCCGTGGTGACCGGCACCGAGGCGACCAGGCCGATCGAGCCGACCAGCGTGCGCACGATCTCCTCGGCGACCAGCTCACTCGTCGCGACCGTGCCCGTACTGGCCTGCGCGATCGAGAACAGCAGCAGCAGCGGCAGGGCCGCGCCCGCGTAGGCCAGGACCAGGGTGTTCACCACCGACGCGATGTGGTCCCGGCCGATCCGCATCGCCGCCAGGTACAGCTTCCGCCAACTGGCCGTCGGGTCGGCCTGCCGCAGCTCCCACACCGCCGACGTCTGCGTCACCGTCACGTCGTCGAGCACACCCAGCGAACCGATCAGCACCCCGGCCAGCAGCAGGCCGCGGATCTCGATGTCCGGATAGAGGCTGTGCACCAGCGCGGTCTGGTCGTCGGTGTTGCCGGACAGCTTCGCCCAGGCGATGAACAGCGAGCCGAGCAACCCGATCAGCACCAGCGAGATCAGGGTGCCCAGCACCGCGACCGACGTTCTCGCGGTGAGGCCGTGGCACAGGTACAGCGTCACCAGCATGATGGCGCTGCCGCCCACCACCGCGACCAGCAGCGGATTGGAGCCCTGCAGTATCGCCGGCAGGATGAACAGCGTCAGCACCGCGAACGTGATCGCCAGCCCGACGAGCGCCAGCACGCCGCGCAACCGCCCCACCGCGACCACCACCAGGGCGAAGAAGATGGCGAGCAGCACCATCGGGAACTTCCGGTCCACGTCGACGACGCTGTACTGGAGTTCCTCCGGCGCCTGCGGCGCGAACGCCACCACGACGCCCTGCCCGGTGTCCAGGCGCCGGGTCGCGTCCGGCGTCACGACCTCCTGGAACTCGCGCCCCGTGTGCGGGCCCGTCGTCACCTCCACCGTCGCCACCTGGCAGCGGCCGGGGGAGGAGGCGTCGTTGTCCTCCCGCTCGGCGTTGACGTCCTTGCAGTCCACCTCCTCGACCTTCGTCACCCGTGCCTGTTCCATCTGCCGGTCGAAGCCGACGCCCGTCTGCTCGTGCCGGCTGTCCGCACCGCTCGGCCAGAGCAGGACCAGGCCTGCCACGACCGCGGTCGCGAAGGGGATCAGCACCGCCGCGATCACCTTGCGCAGATGCTTGGACACCGGAGCGGCGGGGCCGTGGTGATGGCTGTGCTGATGGCTGTGAGAGTCGTCCACGGACCGATCATCGCAAGACCCCCTGGCGCGGCGCAGCGGCGAACCGCTAGCGTGGGCGTGCTTTTGCACATCGCGGGAGCTCCGAGCACGGGGCTGAGAGGGCGCTGACCTCCGTAGGCGAGATACGGAAACCGGCTGCGTCGACCGCCGAACCTGTTACCGGGTAATGCCGGCGTAGGGAGTGGGTCTCATGACCATGCAGGATGCACGCATGCCCGAAGGGGACGAGTCGGTCACACCCGGCTCGCACAAGGGCTACGTGAGCGGTTCGCGCCCGGACATCCGGGTGCCGGTCCGCCGGGTGCACCTCACCAACGGACGGGACGTGACGCTGTACGACACCTCAGGGCCGTACACCGACCCGAACATCACCACCGACGTCCGCCGCGGCCTGGCCCCGCTGCGGGAGAACTGGATCATCAGCCGGGGCGACACCGAGGAGTACGCCGGGCGGGAGCTCCGCCCGGAGGACGACGGCCTCAAGCACACCTCACCGCGCGGCGGCCTGAAGAACCTGGACGCCGTCTTCCCCGGCCGCCCGCGCCTGCCCCGCCGGGGCCGGGACGGGGCCGCCGTCTCGCAGCTCGCGTACGCCAAGCGGGGGGAGATCACCCCGGAGATGGAGTACGTCGCCGTCCGCGAGAACTGCGAACCGCAATTCGTGCGCGACGAGATCGCCGCCGGACGCGCGGTGCTGCCGGCGAACGTCAACCACCCGGAGATCGAGCCGATGATCATCGGCCGCAACTTCCTGGTGAAGGTCAACGCCAACATCGGCAACTCCGCGGTCACCTCCTCCATCGAGGAGGAGGTGGACAAGATGACGTGGGCCACCCGCTGGGGCGCGGACACCGTCATGGACCTCTCCACCGGCCGCAACATCCACACCACCCGGGAGTGGGTGCTGCGCAACTCCCCGGTGCCGATCGGCACGGTGCCGCTGTACCAGGCGCTGGAGAAGGTGGACGGCAAGGCCGAGGAGCTGAGCTGGGACGTCTACCGCGACACCGTCATCGAGCAGGCCGAGCAGGGCGTGGACTACATGACCGTGCACGCCGGCGTGCTGCTCCGGTACGTGCCGCTGACCGCGCGCCGCAAGACCGGCATCGTCTCGCGCGGTGGCTCGATCATGGCCGCCTGGTGCCTGGCGCACCACCGGGAGAGCTTTCTCTACACGCACTTCGAGGAGCTGTGCGACATCCTCAAGGCGTACGACATCACCTTCTCGCTCGGTGACGGTCTGCGCCCGGGGTCGATCGCGGACGCCAACGACGAGGCCCAGTTCGCCGAGCTGAACACCCTGGGCGAGCTGAACCGCATCGCGAAGTCGCACGACGTGCAGACCATGATCGAAGGCCCCGGGCACGTCCCGATGCACAAGATCAAGGAGAACATCGACCTCCAGCAGGAGATCTGCGAGGAGGCGCCGTTCTACACGCTCGGCCCGCTCACCACGGACATCGCGCCCGCCTACGACCACATCACCTCCGGCATCGGCGCCGCGATGATCGGCTGGTGGGGCACCGCGATGCTCTGCTACGTCACACCGAAGGAGCACCTGGGCCTGCCCAACCGGGACGACGTCAAGACCGGCGTGATCACCTACAAGATCGCCGCCCACGCCGCCGACCTGGCCAAGGGCCACCCCGGCGCGCAGGACTGGGACGACGCCCTCTCCGACGCCCGGTTCGAGTTCCGCTGGGAGGACCAGTTCAACCTGGCCCTCGACCCCGACACCGCAAGGGAGTTCCACGACGAGACCCTCCCGGCCGAACCCGCCAAGACCGCCCACTTCTGCTCGATGTGCGGGCCGAAGTTCTGCTCGATGAAGATCTCCCACGACATCCGCCGGGAGCACGGCGGGGAGCTGAGCGTCGACCAGATCGAGTCCGGTATGGCCGAGAAGTCGAAGGAGTTCGCGGAGGCCGGCAACCGCGTCTACCTGCCGCTGGCGGACTGACCGCTGAATCCGTGGGCATCGGGGTGGGCCTTGGACCCTTCCATGGGTTCGGGCCCCCCGGATGCCTGCTCACCGGACGCTCGGTCCGAGACACAGCCTCGCCAGACGGGGAAGCCGTCGGTACATCTCCTCGGCGTCGTCGAAGTCGAAGTCCTCGCCCATGTCGGCCTCCGGGTTTCTGCCTTCATCAGTCGGCAGGTGCCCGGCCTGGGCTGCGTAGAAGGCGTCCCGGTCGCCGGTGAGGCGCTCGAAGGCGGTGCCGGCCGCGTAGTTCATGTCCTCGTAGAAGAGTGCGTCGTCGCGGTGAGCCCGCACCGCCTCCAGCACGGCAGGATGCTCGGCGAGGTCGTCCGGCTCCGCTGCGGTGCGCTCGTACCACTCGCGGCCGAGGGCGATCAGTCCCGCCCGGAAGTCGGTGAAGCTGTCATCGGAGCAACCGCCGCCTATGAGGTAGGCGGCGGCCCACACGTCCCACCGGTACAGGCCGTCACACACCTCGTCGAATCGCGCCGCGTACGCAAGGATCTCCTGCGGCGGGCGGTCGGCGAGCACGCTGACGAGCACCTCGTCGAGGGGCTCGCCGGTGGTGGTTGCGGAGGCCTGCGCGGATCCGATGAGCTGCCAGAACCGGTCGATGTCCATGGCCGGCACACTGCCATCCCGGTATGACACCACTGAGCCGCCGATGCGGCCGCACGGCCCCAGTGCCGCTCCCCGCAGCGGCGGGGGGCGTCGTCGTGTGCGCCGGGGGTGCCGTCGTGTGCGTGCAGTACGGGCGTGCGGCCTGGCAGTGGCCGCAGTGGCCGCGGCAGCCGTCCCGCGGCTCAGTCCGGGGTGTGGTCGGGCCCGCCGTAGTCGGGGCTGGAGAAGTCCGGGCTGGAGAAGCTGGGGCGCTGGCGGTGCGGCTCGGAGGTGTCACCGGCCGGGCTGGTGAAACCGGGGTGGGAGTACCCGAGCCGCGGGGTGCGGCTGCCGCGGTCCTGCTCGGGGACGGACGGCGGCGACGGGGAGCGGGTGGGCTCGGGCAGCCGGTCGTCCGGGTCGTCGGCCGCGGCCTCCCGCAGGAACGGCACGATGCCGCGTTCCAGCAGTGCCTGCCGCCAGGCGGCCCGGGCGAGGGCGACCTCCTCGGCGAGGCCGTCCTGCCCCTCGTCCCCGACGGCGGAGCTGGGCGAGTTGCGCAGGGCGGTGATCAGCAGGCCGATGGTGGCGATGAGGTTGCCGGCCTCGGTGATCGCGGCGAACACCCAGCCGACGTCGCGCATCGGCTGGGCAAGCGCCGGCTCGGGTGAGAGCAGGTGCAGGAGGTGTCCGACGGTGAGGAAGATGATCGCGGCGGCGCCGGCGAGCACCGGGGCGAGCACGGTGATCACGGCGAAGAGTCCCGCGCCGCCGGTCTCGGCGATTCCGCCGGCGAGGCCGAGGGACATGCCGCCGCGTGGCGTGGGGCTGCGGTCGGCGGGGTCCGCCGAGCCGCCGGCGTCGTCACCGGCGCTGCTGCTGTGCTCGGGGCGGCGCAGTTGTTCCCGCAGCCGGGTGAAGTCCTGGTATTCGGCGGCCGCACAGGCGGCGATGGCGGCTGACGCGCTGAGTGCCATGCTGCGCAACTGCTCGTTGTTGAGGCGCTTTCCGGTGGCGAGCAATTCCGGCCGGGTGCGGGCGTTGCGCAGTGCTTCGTCCAGGGCGCGCTCGAACTCCGGGCGGTCCTCGATTCGCAGATGCGGAGCGCTGTTCATGTACATCCCCCGATGCTCCTTGGGGCCGAGACGCGCCGGCCGTCTGCCGGCGATCGGTGGGGCCGGGGCGGAGTCCCTCCTGCGGGGATGGAGGCCGGGCGGCTGTCGGGTTGGGACGACAGGAGAGGCTCGCTGGCGGCAGGACCGATGGTAGAGCGATTCCGGCGCGCGGTGACAGGGTGTTTCCGAAATTGCTTCCGCAGGTGAGCGTCGGGTTGACGAATCGGGGCGGATACGTGTGCGTCCGTGGCGCGTCGTGTCCGCCTGTCATCGGCGTCCGTCAATTGCCGCGGGAAACATACCGACGGCACGCGGAACGCGCTTTGACAGAGGGAGAGTTGGGAGTGACTGCGCGCGAGAGCAGTTCTCGGGCAGCCGCCCGGGCGGTCGCTCTGACAGCGGCCCCGAAAGCTGTCGGAGCGGTTCTCGGCGCGGTTGTCCGAGGGGTTGCCGGCGCGGCGTTCGGAGTGGACCGCGGCGGGCCGGTCGCTCACTCGGGCAGCGGCAGCCGGGCGACGAGCAGTCTGCCGGACATGGTCACTCCGCCGTCCATGCCGACGGCGAGTCCTTCGGCGTAGACGTGCGGGCCGTCGATCTGGACGGACTTCTCCCCCTCGGTGTCCGGCCCGTCCTTGGCGGGCGCCTCGCCCAGCAGGTAGGGGATCGGGCTGTGGCCGTGCACGACGCGCCGGCCGCCGTAGGTCTCCAGCAGGTCGCGGGCCACCTGCGGTCCGCCGTCGTCGCGGAAGGCGAAGCGCTTGGTGAACTTGCGGAACAGGTCCCAGGTCTCGTCGGGGTCCCGGCGTTCCAGGGCTTCGGTGACGGCGTCGTTGACGGCGGTGATGCTGTCGCCGTAGTCGAGGTAGGCGGTGGTGTCGGAGTGCAGCAGCAGGTGTCCGTCGGCGAGTGTCATGGCGTCCAGCCGGGACATCCACTGGACGTGGTGTTCCTGGAGCCGTTCCATGTCGGTGCGCTGGCCGCCGTTGAGCAGCCAGGCCGCCTGGAAGGAGGCCGTACCGGCACCGGAGTTGACGGCCGTGTCGGCGAACCGCTTGGCGCCGATGAGCAGCAGTTCGTGGTTGCCCATGAGGGCCTTGCAGTAGCCGCCGGCGGCGGCGGCCTCGGCGGAGAGCTGCATGACGAGGTCGATGACACCGATGCCGTCCGGGCCGCGGTCGGTGAAGTCGCCGAGGAACCACAGGCGGGCGTTGCCGGCGGCCCAGTGGCCGTCGCCGTCGACGAGGCCGACGTCCAGCAGTGCGGCGCGCAGCTCGTCCAGGTAGCCGTGCACGTCTCCGACGACGTACAGCGGGCCCGGCGGCTCCTCGCCGGCCGTGGGCAGCGGGGCGTCCACCAGCGTGGGTGTGGCGTCCGGGTCGGGCGCCCTGCTGATCACCGGCAGGTCGCGCTGGGTGGGTGTGTAGTCGTCGTCGGGATGGGGCGTGGCGGCGCCGGGAGCGCCCTGGGCACCCGCCGCGCTCTCGTGCTGCCACATCCCGGGTCCCTGACCGGCCCCCTGAGTCATCGACCCCTCCACCACTACGCGCCGTGTGCACCTGCCGGATCGCGCCCTGTCGCAAGACGGTCCCGGTGCCGTTCGCCCATCATAGGAATGCTGGTCGGGCGTTGTGACGCACCTGGGGGGTGGCAATTGCTGCCGGGACCGGGCCGTGTGGGAGTTTCTCCCCGATTGTCCGTTACGGCGTGGGGCGCGGTGTGACGTCAGTCGGTTGTCGGGGCGCGTGGTGCGCTGACGGTGGTGCGTGGGTGGCGTCGTTGGGACGAGGTGCGGACGATCAGGTCGGTGGGCATGACCTGCTGGATGACCCGGCCCTGGTCGAGGCCCTCGATGGCGTCGATGAGCAGTTGGATCACCGCGGTGCCGATGCGCCGGGGTTTGAGGGAGAGCGTGGTGATGGGCGGCTCGGTGGCGGCGTAGACGGAGGACTCGCTGCAGCACACGAGCAGGAGGTCGTCCGGCACGCGCAGCCCGTATCGGCGGGCCGCGGCCAGCAGGTCGGTGCCGTTGGGGTCGAACAGGCCGTAGACGGCGTCGGGCCGGTCCGGTCGGGCGAGCAGCCGGTCGGCGGCGACGGCTCCCGCGCACGGGTCGTGGGCGGGGTACGCCTCGTAGACGGGTTCCTGGCCGACGCGCTCGCACCACTGGAGGTAGGCGGTGGTGGAGAGCCGGGTGTAGGTGTCCGTGCTGGTGCCGGTGAGCAGGCCGATGCGGCGGGCGCCGGACTCGGCGAGGTGGTCGAGCAGGCCGGTGACGGCGGCCTCGTGGTCGTTGTCGACCCAGGCGGTGACCGGCAGGCTGGCGGCGGGCCGGCCGTCGGAGACGACCGGGATGCCCTGCCGGACGAGTTCGCCGACGACCGGGTCGTGGTCGGCCGGGTCGATGACGACGGTGCCGTCGAGGGCCACGTTGGACCACACGTCGATGGCGCTGTGCCGGGCCGGGGCGGGCAGGATCACCAGCGCGTAGCCGCGGGCGAGCGCGGCGGAGGTGGCGGCCCTGACCATCTCGGCGAAGTAGGCGAACTCCGTGAAGGTGAACGGTTCTTCGCCGTAGGTGGTGACGGTGAGCCCGATCAGTCCGGACTTGCCCGTGCGGAGGGTGCGGGCCGCCGCGGAGGGCCGGTACCCGAGTCTGTCGGCGACCTCGCGGACGTGGCGACGTGTGGCGTCGGGCAGCCGCCCCTTTCCGTTCAGTGCGTCGGAGACGGTTGTGATGGACACACCGGCTGCGGCGGCGACATCCCGGATGCCCGCCCGCCCCAACCGACGGCCGGCGGACCGGCTCACCTGGTGCTTCCCTGCTGCTGTCATGGCGAGCCGATAGTAGGGCTGTGAGGTGCCCCCTTTGAGGCCACTCCTGGACGGGGTCGAAGTCACGATTCTGCAAGGCTGTTCTGTGCTAACCACCTTTGAACACAAGGAAGTTGACGCTCAGTCAGTGAAACATGCCGGGTGATTGGGCGGCTCGTGCCCCACTCCTTCGGATGTTTCGAAGAGGTCTCAACTCACCTTCACGAGTGATGCGCGCTACGGCGCCCGCTACCGGCGTGCGGCTCTGCTCGCGCGCCCCCTCGGGTTCGGAGCGGCTCAGCCGGGGCGGTACTGCGCCGGATCGATTCCTCTTAAGGTAAGCAGTAATGCTGAGCGGCACAGGTGAGTGGCGGACGCCGATCGGGCGGACCGCCGGAACCGGGCTCCAAGGAGGACAGCGATGACTGACGACACCCCGAGGCTGCGTGCGGCGCTCGACGGGATCCCGACGTACAAGCCGGGCCGCCCCGCGGCGTCCGGTGGCAAGGTCGCCTACAAGCTGTCGTCCAACGAGAACCCCTACCCGCCGCTGCCCGGCGTGCTGGAGTCGGCGGTGTCCGCGGCCGAGTCCTTCAACCGCTATCCCGACATGGCCTGCACCGGGCTGATCGCGGCCCTGGCGGACCGCTTCGGCGTGCCGGCCGATCACCTGGCGACCGGCACCGGCTCGGTGGGCGTCGCCCAGCAGCTGCTCCAGGCGACGGCCGGACCCGGCGACGAGGTCGTCTACGCCTGGCGCTCCTTCGAGGCGTACCCGATCATCACCCAGGTCTCCGGCGCCGACTCGGTGCGGGTGCCGCTCACCGCCGGTGAGGAGCACGACCTCGACGCCATGGCCGACGCGGTCACCGACCGCACCCGGCTGATCTTCGTCTGCAACCCGAACAACCCCACCGGCGCGGCCATCCGCCGTGCCGAGCTGGAGCGCTTCCTGGACCGGGTGCCGAAGCACGTGCTGGTGGTGCTCGACGAGGCCTACCGGGAGTTCGTCCGCGACGAGGACATCCCCGACGGACTGGAGATCTACCGGGACCGCCCGAACGTCTGCGTGCTGCGCACCTTCTCCAAGGCGTACGGCCTGGCCGGGCTGCGGGTGGGCTTCGCGGTGGCGCACGAACCGGTGGCGGCGGCGCTGCGCAAGACTGCGGTGCCGTTCGGGGTGAGCCAGGTCGCGCAGGACGCCGCGGTGGCGTCGCTGGGCAGCGAGCAGGCGCTGCTGGAGCGGGTGGACGCCCTGGTGGCCGAGCGGACCCGGGTGTCGCGGGAGCTGCGGTCCCAGGGCTGGACGTTCCCGGAGTCGCAGGCCAACTTCGTCTGGCTGCGCCTGGGTGAGCGGACCGCGGACTTCGCCGCGGTCGCCGAGCAGGCGGGGGTGACGGTCCGGCCGTTCGTCGGTGAGGGCGTGCGGGTCACGATCGGCGAGCCGGAGGCCAACGACCTCTTCCTGGCCGCCACGGAGAAGTTCCGCAAGGAGCTGTAGCCGACGGGCTCCCCCCGCCCCCCGGGCCCGCTGCCACCCGTGGCCGGTAGCCGGTGACCCGTGGCGTTCGCGTGCCCCCTGGCCCCGTCCCGTGCGGGGCCGGGGGGCACGCGAACGTGCGGCGGCGGTGTGGGCTGCGGGCCGGTGCGCGGGGGCGGTGGCCTGGGCCGGAACGTGACGAGGACGACAGCACCCGTGTGCGAAGGGCGTGCGGGGGTGCGGCATAATGGACTTGCTTGTGAATCCGTTCACAAAAGCTTGTGAACGGATTCACGAACCTGGCCTGCATGCTCCCGGGTCGTCCGGGTCCGACCAGGTCCAGTCGCACCACGGCGAGCAGAAGGAGAACACGACGTGGACCTCGCGCTGGCGCCGGAAACCCTGGCGCGGTGGCAGTTCGGCATCACCACCGTCTACCACTTCCTCTTCGTCCCGCTGACGATCTCACTCGCCTCCCTCGTCGCCGGCCTCCAGACCGCCTGGGTGCGCACCGGCGAGCAGAAGTACCTGAAGGCGACCAAGTTCTGGGGCAAGCTCTTCCTGATCAACATCGCGATGGGTGTGGTCACCGGCATCGTGCAGGAGTTCCAGTTCGGCATGAACTGGTCGGACTACTCACGCTTCGTCGGTGACGTCTTCGGCGCCCCGCTCGCGTTCGAGGCGCTGATCGCCTTCTTCTTCGAGTCGACCTTCATCGGTCTGTGGATCTTCGGCTGGGACAAGCTGCCGCAGAAGATCCACCTGGCCTGCATGTGGATGGTCGCGATGGGCACGGTGCTGTCCGCGTACTTCATCCTCGCCGCCAACTCCTGGATGCAGCACCCGGTCGGCTACCGCATCAACGAGGAGGCCGGACGCGCCGAGCTGACCGACTTCGTCGCCGTCCTCACACAGAACACGGCCGTCGCCCAGTTCTTCCACACCATCACCGCGGCCTTCCTCGTCGGCGGCGCCTTCATGGTGGGCATCGCCGCCTGGCACCTGATCCGGCGGCGGCACATCCCCGTGATGCGCACCTCGCTGCGGCTCGGCCTGGCGGTCATGGTGATCGCCGGTCTGGGCACGGCGATCAGCGGCGACCGACTCGGCAAGATCATGTACGAGCAGCAGCCGATGAAGATGGCCGCCGCCGAGGCCCTGTGGGACACCGAGGGACCCGCGCCCTTCTCCCTGTTCGCCTGGGGCGACGTCGACAAGGGCCACAACAAGGTCGCCATCGAGATCCCCGGCCTGCTCTCCTTCCTCGCCCACGACAACCTGACCGACCCGGTACCGGGCATCAACGACACCAACGAGCAGATGAAGGAGCTGTACGGCGACCAGTTCGCGCTGGACGACTACCGCCCCAACATCCCCGTCGCCTACTGGTCGTTCCGCTGGATGATCGGCTTCGGCATGACGTCCTTCGCGCTGGGCGCCCTGGGACTGTGGCTCACCCGCCGCAGGCTCTGGCTCAGCCCGGAGCTGCGGAAGCGCGCCGCCGACGAGAGCCGGGTGCCCGCCCTATCCCTGGGCCGCGGCACGGTTCTCGGCGAGCGCCTCACCGCCTGGTACTGGCGGGCCGCGGTACTCACCATGGGCTTCCCGCTGATCGCCAACGCGTGGGGCTGGATCTTCACCGAGATGGGTCGCCAGCCGTGGGTGGTCTACGGGGTGCTGCCCACCTCGTCGGCGGTCTCCCCCAGCGTGTCGCAGGCCGAGGTGATCACCTCCATGACCGTCTTCACGCTGCTCTACGCGGCACTCGCGGTGATCGAGGTGCGGCTGATGCTCAAGTACGTCAAGGCCGGCCCGCCCGAGCTCACCGAGGCCGACCTCAACCCGCCCAAGAAGATCGGCGGCGACCCCACCGATCCCGACCGGCCTATGGCCTTCTCGTACTGATGCGGGAGGTGCGCGCAGTGAACGTCTCCGTGCCGACCCGCCCGGCCGGCGACCGCCCCCACCGGTCGCCGGGGGCGCGCCGGCGGTCCCAGTCGTCCGAGCGGTGGCCCGGACACCGTCAGCGGTCCGCTTCGTCCGAGTCGCCGAGGAGCATGTGATGGAACTCCCCCAGGTCTGGTTCGTCCTCATCGCCGTCCTGTGGACCGGCTACTTCTTCCTGGAGGGCTTCGACTTCGGCGTCGGCGTGCTCACCAGGCTGCTGGCCCGGGACCGGAGCGAACGCCGGGTGCTGATCAACACCATCGGTCCCGTCTGGGACGGCAACGAGGTGTGGCTGCTCACCGCCGGCGGAGCGACCTTCGCCGCGTTCCCCGAGTGGTACGCGACCCTCTTCTCCGGCTTCTACCTGCCGCTGCTGCTGATCCTGGTGTGCCTCATCCTGCGGGGCGTCGCCTTCGAGTACCGGGTCAAGCGCCCGGAGGAGGCCTGGCAGCGCAACTGGGAGCTGGCCGTCTTCTGGTGCTCGCTGCTGCCCGCCTTTCTCTGGGGCGTCGCGTTCGCCAACCTGGTGCACGGCGTCCGCATCGGCCCCGACAAGGAGTACGTCGGCACGGTGCTCGACCTGCTCGCCCCGCACGCGCTGCTCGGCGGCCTGGTCACGCTGGCACTGTTCACCTTCCACGGCGCGGTCTTCACCGCGCTGAAGACCGTCGGTGACATCCGGCTCCGGGCCCGCGCGCTGGCGGCGAAGCTGGGCCTGCTCACCGCTGCCCTCGCCGTGGCGTTCCTCGGCTGGACGCAGCTCGTCAGCGGCGACCGGGCCAGCCTGGCCGCCGCGGCCGTCGCGGTGGTCGCGCTGCTCGCCGCGCTCGGGGCCAACCGCCGGGGCCGGGAGGGCTGGGCGTTCTCCTACTCCGGGGTGACGGTCGTCGCCGTGGTGGCCATGCTCTTCCTGGCCCTCTTCCCCGACGTGATGCCCTCCTCGCTGAACCCCGACTGGAGCCTCACCGTCGACAACGCCTCGTCCAGCCCGTACACGCTGAAGATCATGACGTGGTGCGCCGGGCTCGCCACCCCGGTTGTGCTGCTCTACCAGGGCTGGACGTACTGGGTGTTCCGCAAGCGCATCGGCACCCAGCACATCGCCGAACCCGCCCCGCACTGATCCGCCCGACGTCCGCTGCCCGAGGCCGGCCGCGTGCCGTCCGCTGCCTGCCCTCCGCCCTCAGTCCTCCGCCCTCCGCCCGAGTGAGGTGACCCCGCATGCGCCCCGTCGACCCGCGGCTGCTGCGCCACGCCCGTTCCACCCGGTTCTTCCTGGCCGCCACGGTGGTGCTCGGCCTGGCGGGCGCCGGGCTGGTCATCGGCCAGGCGATGCTGATCGCCGAGATCGTCGTGCGGGCCTTCCAGCAGGACACGCCTGCAGCGGAGCTGGGAACCGAGCTGCTGCTGCTCGTGGCGGTCTCCGTCGGCCGGGCGCTGGTGGCCTGGCTGACGGAGCTGGCCGCGCACCGCTCCAGCGCGGCCGTCAAGTCGCAGCTGCGGACCCGGCTGCTGGACCACGCCACCGCCCTGGGCCCGGCCTGGCTCGGCGGCCGACGCACCGGCGAGCTGACCGCGCTCGCCACCCGGGGCGTCGACGCGCTCGACGACTACTTCGCCCGCTACCTGCCGCAGTTGGGGCTCGCCGCGGTGGTGCCCGTCGCGGTGCTCGCGCGCGTCCTGTGGTCGGACTGGATCGCGGCGCTCACCATCGTGGTGACGCTGCCGCTCATCCCGATCTTCATGGCGCTGATCGGGCTGGCCACCCAGTCCCACATGGACCGGCAGTGGCGGACGCTGTCGCGGCTCTCGCACCACTTCCTCGACGTGGTCGCCGGGCTGCCCACCCTGAAGGTGTTCGGCCGGGCCAAGGCACAGGCCGAGAACATCCGGGCCATCACCGGCGACTACCGCCGGGCCACACTGCGGACGCTGCGCATCGCCTTTCTCTCCTCCTTCGCCCTGGAGCTGCTGGCCACCATCTCGGTGGCGCTGGTGGCGGTCGGCATCGGCATGCGGCTCGTGCACGGCGAACTCGACCTCTACACCGGGCTGGTGGTGCTGATCCTCGCCCCCGAGGCGTATCTGCCGCTGCGCCAGGTGGGCGCGCAGTACCACGCGGCGGCCGAGGGGCTGGCAGCCGCGGAGGAGGTCTTCGCGGTACTGGAGACCCCGCCGCGCGCCCCGGCCGCCGGGGCGGCACCGGC
>NZ_BAAHCA010000052.1:0-13513 GCF_054776295.1 Streptomyces sparsus | reverse complement strand
CGGCCGGCTCGGCGGTCAGCAGCGCGGCGGCATGCAGCAGCCGTCCGCCGGCGCCCGCGACGAAGGTGCCGAAGTCGCGGGCGGGGCGGCGATCCTGGACTTCCCACCGCTCTCCCACCCTGCCAGTAGGACGCCGCCGGACCGGTGCGGTCAAGAGGCCGCAGGGTCACGAAGTCGCCACGGCGGCGGCGTCCCGGCGGGGACGGCGGCGTCCCGCCGGTGTCCCGCCGGTGTCCGGTCGGCGCGCGGCGTGCCGGGCCGCCCCGGTGGCGGTCAGGAGGGGGACTCCGGCGAGTGCAGTTCGGAGAGCGCGTCGTTGAAACGGGTCAGCAGGTCGCAGAACGTGTCCCGTTCCGCCGCCGTCCAGTCTTCGGTCAGCAGCGCCATCAACTCCCTTCGGGACTCCCGCACCTGCTCCAGCCGGCCCGCGCCGCGCGGGGACAGTTGCAGGACGACGGCACGGCCGTCCTCGGGGTGCGAAGTGCGTTTCACCAGGCCGGAGTCGACGAGCGGCGCGACCTGCCGGGTGACGGTGGAGGAGTCGATGCCCATGCCGGCGGCGAGTGCCTTCACGCCGGTGGGGCCGTCCTGGTCGAGCCGGTTCAGCAGCAAGTACGCGGCGCGGTCCATGGAGTTGCGGGCCTGGCCGACGCCGCCGAGCCGGGTCTGCTCGGCTCGGCGTGCGAAGAGCGCGACCTGGTGCTGCATCGCGTCGAGGAGGGGGGCTTCGGTGCGGTTCTGGTCGGTGTCAGTCGTCATGTCCGGGTGCGTGGGCATGGCCGGGGTGCTCGCTTCGTTGGAGGTACGACGTCGGAACTGCGATGAGGGTGGGGGACAGAGTACGCCGCTTGCCGGGGTCTCGTACCGCTGCTGGAGGAACGGTCGGCGGACAGCCGCGGACCGGTGTGCGCGGGCCCGCGGCGGGCGGGTGCGCGGGGCGGCGGAGCTTGCGGCGGCTCGGTTCGTGCCCGGGCACACGGTGCTGCGACACTGGCCGCATGGTTGACAGCCCCCGTGCCCTCACCGTCGACGACGTGGTCAGCGCCCACAAGGTGCTCGCCGGCGTCGCCCGGATGACGGCGATGGAGGGGAGCCGGCACCTCACCGGGCTGGTCGGCTCCCCCGTGCAGTTCAAGTGCGAGAACCTCCAGCGCACCGGTTCGTTCAAGATCCGCGGCGCCTACGCGCGGATCGCCGCGATGACCGCGGAGGAACGGGCCAGGGGAGTGGTGGCGGCCAGCGCCGGCAACCACGCCCAGGGCGTCGCCCTGGCCGCGTCCCTGCTGGGGGTGCGCTCCACGGTGTTCATGCCCGTCGGCGCCCCGCTGCCCAAGCTCGCCGCCACCCGCGAGTACGGGGCCGAGGTGGTGTTGCACGGGCAGGTGGTGGACGAGTCGCTGGCCGCGGCGACGGAGTACGCCGAGAAGACCGGCGCGGTGTTCATCCACCCGTTCGACCACCCCGACGTCGTCGCCGGACAGGGCACGGTCGGGCTGGAGATCCTGGAGCAGTGCCCCGAGGTGCGCACGATCGTGGTCGGCGTCGGCGGCGGCGGCCTCATCGCGGGGGTGGCGCTGGCGGTGAAGGCGCTGCGCCCGGACGTACGGATCATCGGCGTGCAGGCCGAGGGCGCCGCCGCCTATCCGCCGTCGCTGGCCGCCGGTCACCCGGTCGCGCTGGACGCGGTGGCGACGATGGCTGACGGCATCAAGGTGGGCCGCCCGGGCGACGTGCCGTTCCGGATCGTCGGCGACCTGGTGGACGAGGTGCGCACGGTCACCGAGGACGCCTTGTCCAGCGCCCTGCTGCTGTGCCTGGAGCGGGCGAAGATGGTCGTCGAGCCGGCCGGGGCCAGCCCGGTGGCCGCGCTGCTGACCGATCCCGAGTCGTTCGAGGGTCCGGTGGTGGCGGTGCTGTCCGGTGGCAACGTCGACCCGCTGGTGCTGCAACGCACCCTGCGGCACGGCATGGCGGCGGCCGGCCGCTACCTGTCACTGAGGCTGCGGCTCACGGACCGACCCGGTGCCCTGGCGGCCCTCATGGGCGAGCTGTCGGCGGCCGACGCGAACGTGCTGGACGTGAGCCACGTGCGCACCGACCCGCGGCTGGGGCTGACGGAAGCCGAGGTCGAGGTGCACCTGGAGACGAAGGGCCCCGAGCACTGCGCGGAGGTCGCGGCCGGGCTGCGCCGCGCCGGATACACCGTGCACCCCTTCCCCGGGGACAGCCGCGGCGTCATCGCCGACAGCCGGCCCACAGGCTCCGCGGGCCCGCTCGCCTGAGCCGCACCGGCCCGCCCCCGGCATGGGCGGGCCGGGGACGGACAGCGGGCGAGATGCGGGTGTGATGCGGGCGCGTCGCGAGGCCAAACGGAAAAACCGGATGACGCGATACATCGCGTCCTCGTAGAGTGGCGGCCGTCACCTGCGGGCTGCGGCCCGCAGTGCGGGCGACAGTCGTGCGCGCTCGCGATGCCGCTTCTGTCCGGTGAACCTACGCTTTGCACACCACACCCCATACCTCGGGAGACCACTCATGCCAGGCGCCATCCATGCCGAAGGTCTGGTGAAGACCTTCGGAAAGGTCAGGGCTCTGGACGGCGTCGATCTCGACGTCCCCGAAGGCACCGTGCTCGGGCTGCTCGGCCCCAACGGCGCCGGCAAGACCACCGCGGTCCGGGTGCTCACCACACTTCTCGTCCCCGACAGCGGCAAGGCCGTCGTCGCCGGGCTGGATGTGGTCAAGCACCCCAACGAGGTGCGCCGCTCGATCGGCCTGTCCGGCCAGTTCGCCGCGGTCGACGAGTACCTGACCGGCCGCGAGAACCTCCAGATGGTCGGGCGGCTCTACCAGATGTCCGCCAGGGACGCGAAGCGCCGGGCGGGGGAGCTGCTGGACCGCTTCCACCTCGCGGACGCCGCCGACCGGACCGCCAAGACCTACTCGGGCGGCATGCGCCGCAGGCTCGACCTGGCGGCCGCGCTGGTGGTCAGCCCGCCGGTGATGTTCATGGACGAGCCGACCACCGGCCTGGACCCCCGCAACCGCCAGGAACTGTGGGACGTCATCCAGGAACTGGTCGCGGGCGGCACGACGCTGCTGCTCACCACCCAGTACCTGGAGGAGGCCGACCGGCTGGCCGACGACATCGCCGTGGTCGACCACGGCAAGGTCATCGCCCGCGGCACCTCCGACCAGCTGAAGGCACGCACCGGTGGCGAGCGGGTGGAGGTCGTCGTGCACGAACGCGACCAGATCACCGGCGCCGAGGAGGTGCTGCGGAGCTTCGGCAAGGGGGTCGTCGCCATCGACCAGCACACCCGCAAGCTCACCGTGTCCGTCACCGGTGGCGCCAAGCTGCTCGCCGAGGTCATCCGCGATCTCGACGCGCGCGGCGTCGAGATCGACGACATCGGTCTGCGCCGGCCCACCCTCGACGACGTCTTCATCTCGCTGACCGGCCACGCCGCCGAGCAGCGCGCCGGGAACGGCGGCACCGCCGAGGGCCAGGCCAACGACCAGAACACGGAGGAGACCGCATGAGTGCCACCGACATGAGTGCTGTACCCGAGGCGAGGCAGGTCGCGACCCCGAGCCCCAAGGGTGGCGTCAGCCAGTCGATCAGGGACTCTGTGGTCGTCGCCAAGCGGAACTTGATTCGCATGGGGCGGATTCCTGAGATCCTTCTGTTCGGGCTCATTCAGCCGATCATGTTCGTGGTGCTGTTCACGTACGTCTTCGGTGGCTCCATCAGCATCGGTGGCTCGACCGACCCGAAGCTCTACAAAGAGTTCCTCATGGCGGGCATCTTCGCCCAGACCGTCACCTTCGCGACCGCCGGAGCCGGTGCGGGCATCGCCGACGACATGCACAAGGGCCTGATCGACCGGTTCCGTTCCCTGCCCATGGCGCGCGGCGCAGTCCTCACCGGCCGCACGATCGCCGACCTTGTGCAGACGACGCTGACCATCATCGTGCTCGCAGGTGTCGCGCTCCTGGTCGGCTGGCGGGTCCACGAGAACATCGGGAAGGTGGTCTGTGGCTTCCTGCTGCTGCTCCTGCTCGGCTACGCGTTCTCGTGGATCGGCGCGCTGATCGGCCTGTCCGTGCGTACGCCGGAGGCAGCGACCTCAGGTGGACTGATCTGGCTCTTTCCGCTGACGTTCATCTCGAACGCGTTCGTGCCCGTCACCGGCATGCCGACGTTCCTGCAACACGTCGCGGAGTGGAATCCCTTCAGCGCCACGGTCGCGGGCGCCCGGCAGCTGTTCGGGAACACGATGGAGGGCGTGCCGAAGTCGGTCACCGGTGCCTGGCCGATGGAGCACCCGATCATCGCCTCGATCCTCTGGTCCCTCGTGATTATCGCGGTGTTCCGGACTCTCGCCGTCCGCAAATACCGCCGAGCAAACTCCTGACCAGGGAAAAGGTCAAGGCCCCCTCTGACTGAGGGGGCCTTGGCCTACAGGACATCGACGTTCGCTCCGGCCAGCCTGTTCCGGCAGTCGAGAACGTAGGCCGCATGCTCTTGTACCGCCTCGTAGTCGAATCCCGCGTGGTCCGTGAGCAGCACCACGGCGTCGGAGGCCGCGATCTCCTCCGCGGTCGCCTCGACTCGGATCAGGCGTGCGTCGGTGCGGATGCCGTCTACGACGTGCGGGTCGGCGCCACGCACCTCGGCGCCGAGGTCGAGCAGTAGCTCGGCAACACGCGCGGACGGCGACTCACGAGCGTCCGCGGTGTTGGCCTTGTAGGCCAGGCCCAGCAACAGTACCCGCGATCCGCTGATGGCCATACGCCGCCTGTTGAAGCCCTCCATGAGCCTCCGGACCACGTAGTCAGGCATGTGGTTGTTCACGTCGTTGGCGAGTTCCACGAACCGGAACGGGACGCCGACCGCGCGTTCCACCTTCCATGACAGGAATGACGGGTCGATCGGCAGGCAGTGTCCACCGACGCCTGGGCCGGGAGTGAACTGCATATAGCCGAAGGGCTTGGACGCAGCGGCATCGATCGCGTCCCAGATGTTCACGTTCAGCGCCTTCGCGAGCATCGCCATCTCGTTGACCAACGCGATGTTGACGTGCCGGAAAATGTTCTCGATCAGTTTGGCCAGCTCGGCCACTCTCGTTCCGGAGACCGGAACCGTGGTCTCCACCAAGCTGTCGTAGAAGCCCTTGATCACGTCGAGCGATGCGGCGTCGATGCCTGCCACCACTTTGGGAGTCTTCTCGAAGGGCCACTTCTCGTTTCCCGGGTCGATGCGCTCGGGACTGAAACCGACGTGGAAGTCCGTACCCGCGATCAGACCGGACGCCTTCTCCAAGATCGGTAACACCAGCTCCTCAGTAGTGCCGGGGTAGGTGGTGGACTCCAGCACTACGGTCGCCCCAGGGCGCAGATGCGCGCCCAACGTGTGGGCACACGACTCGATGGAGGTCAGGTCGGGCACGCCGTCCCGCAGCGGAGTCGGCACGGTGATCACCGCGATGTCGTAGCAGTCCAGCGCCGCGGCTTCGGTGGTCACACGGTAGGCCCCGGAGCACAGCACGGAACGGAGCCGCCGGGGCGCCACGTCCTCCACGTACGACTCGCCGCTGGCCAATTGCCGAGCGCGGTACGGGTCCACGTCGTAACCGACCACACGGTGGCCCACCTCTGCGGCACGGACGGCCAGCGGTAATCCCACGTAGCCCTGACCAGCGACAACAACATGCATGGCGGCTCCTACTCGATCGCGATGTTTGAATGGAACGTCGTACCTGGCTGAGCAAGGAGAAGCGCTGTGCCCCTGGTGTCTGTCGTGATGCCCGTGTACAACTCGGCGACGACTCTCGGCCCAGCGATCCGGTCGGTGCTCACGCAGACCCACAGCGACCTGGAACTGCTGATCACCGACGACCAATCGACCGATGGCTCCATGGACCTGCTGACGGAGTTCGCTCGTGAGGACGAGCGGGTTCTGCCGGAGCGGGCACCTGAGCAGGGCGGTGCCGGCCGGGCACGCAATCGCGCCATCGAGCGGGCGAAGGGAGATTACGTCGCCTTCCTCGACAGCGACGACATGTGGTTGCCAGAGAAGGCTGAGCAGCAGATCGCCTTCGCCGAGGCTGGTAGTGCGCCTCTGACATTCACCTCCTATTTCAAGATGGACGCCGACTACACGGGCGAGAGCACCGATTTCCTTCCGAACGGGCGGATAATCCGCGCGAAGGAGCACGTGGACTACCGCCAGATGCTCGTCCGGGACCACATCGGCGCTCTGACCGCGATGTATGACCGCAGCGTGCTGGGCACGAGGCTGATGCCGCAGATGCGTAAACGCCAGGACTACGCGCTGTGGTTGAGCATCATGCGGGACGGCTTTGACGCCCGGGGCCTGGTCGAGCCACTGGCGGTCTACCGGGCACACCAGGCGGGATCGCTGTCCGCCAACAAGTTCAGCCTCGTCCAGTACAACTGGGAGCTGTACCGCAAGCACGAGCATCTGTCGGTCCCGCGGGCGGCACGGGCCCTGGCCGGTGCCGGGTGGCAGTCGCTGCGCAACTCGCGGATCTAACGCCGCCGCGACCCGGCCAAGCACCCGCTTGCATCGCCTACGAGGCGGTCGGTCCGGCGGCGCTCATGCTACGCAGGAACAGTTGGAGCAGCAGGCGACGGTTCTCGGGTGCGACGCCATGCTGGCCCTCGCCGAGCGATTCGCGGCCATGGGCCCAGTGGTGTTGGTTGACGATCAGCAAGTCGCCTCTCTGGAGCGTGTAGGAAACCTGGCCGGCGATCATCTGGTCCGCGAGTTCCTTGACCGCGTAGGCGTGCTCATCGTCAAGGTCGGACTCGGTGAGCATCTTGGCGGTGAACCGAACGAATCCGCGGTCCTCGGGCTCGCCGTCGAGGACGGGGAACGGGGCGAACTCCTCGCCGACATCGGACAGATCGAAGAAGCCTCCGTAGCGATAGGCCACTTCCGCCAGGAGGGCTCGGCTGGAAGGCGTGAGGCGCGATACGGCCTCGCGTGCGTTGGACAGGATGCTCGCACCGGCTCCGAGCGGGTCAGGTCGAACGCACAGGAGCGTGGTGAAGTCGGGCGGTTGGGTTGTGTTGACCAGGTCCATGTGAAAGGCGTTGTACCCCGTGCCGGTGGAGAGTCCGGGCTTGGCGTTGAGATTGGTCCCGATTTGCTTCCACAGTGGCCAGCGCGTGAAGGGCTGAAAGGGGACAGCAGCTTGGGAGAGGATCGCCGTGGCCAAGCGCATGAAGCTCTCGCCAGTCCCCAGCGCTTCAGCGATGTTTCCCAGGCGTACCACGGCGTATCCGCCCGGTGGCCCACCCAATGTCCGCAGAAGGGTGCTGACCGCTTCACCGAACCCCGGTGCTGTGGCCAGTTGAGCGCGGTACCCCGCGATAGTTGAATCTGCCAGGAATGTGCCCTCCATGCTCCAAGCGGGGAGGGCACGTCCGAGATCGATCAGCGCCTCCTCAAGCTGGCTGGGCAGATCGATGAACAAGCCCTCGTCGCCATTTGCCACAGCTGTCACGGGTATCATCCTTTCTTGCGAATTCCGATAGAAACCGCGATCAGTCCTGCCCTGACCGGCTCGACCTGTCCATTGATCGGGGCAACCGGGGCGGGAGTGATCCCGCCTCAGCGGCGATGACCAGCTCCGTGGGAGAAGTGACTAGTTAGCTTGCCGAGGAGGCGGGAATCTACGCGTTTGTGTTCGAGATGAAGTAGTTCCAGATCATGTGGTCAAGCTCGGCAATGCACTGCTCACATGCCATGAGCGGGGCGTGTATGCCGTTGAAGACAGCGGGACCAAGCCAAGTGACCGGCACGTCAATCCGGCGGCAGTAGAGCCAGCACATGCCTTTCACCCACCGGTCATCTCCCGGAGCGTGGCGGGCCGGCCTCGGTCGGGACTCCGCGGGGTACACGGCCGCTCCGGGAAGGTGGCTGTCCTCCCCCATCAGCGGGGGACCTCCAAGTGCAGATCTGCATAGACGGTTTTGCCGAATCCCCGCTCGATCACGTCCCAGGCATCTGCCAGGGATTCCACCAGGACGAGGCCACGTCCGTTCTCATCACTCAGGCCCGCATTCTGAATCTCGGGCTTTCCCTTCGACTTGTCCGTGACCGCGAGCCGAACCACGTCAGGCTCGATTCGGGTCACGCTTGCTCGGAGGAGCTTGCTCCCGCTGTGCCGGACCGAGTTCGTCACCAACTCGGAGATGACGAGAACCGCGCGCTCCACGACATCGCCGTCGAGGTTCCAGGTGGTCAGCGCCGCTCTGACAAACTTCCGCGAACGACGGGCTGTCTCCGGCTCGCTCGGCCACGTCTCGCTGTAGCCAGGAACACCAGTTGCATGTGGTTGCGTCGCGGTCATCGTCACGGGTTGTCCCTCCAGGGGGGTGGTTGATTCCGCGTCTTGAACCTACGGTCACCCGAGATGGAGTAGGACTGACTGTGGGTACGGGTTGGACGGCCGAAGGCACAGGGGGCGGCATGGCGGCGAAAGGAGCCGCACGGGGGCGTGCAGCAACGGGCACCATCGCGGGTTACGTGCTCCGCATGGCTCGGGAGAGTATGGGGACCGAGAACAGCACGCAGGTCGGCATGGCCGAGGCGATGGGCGTGAACCTCGACACGTGGCAGGGCTGGGAGTCCGGGCGCCGACCACTCGCCAACGTGAAGGCCGGCACGCTTCTCGAACTGCGTCGCCGATTACTGGCCTTCGGCGCGGACCCTCACGTGCTCACCCTGCTCGACGCGGCGATGGACGCAGACCGCATCATCAGCGCGACGATTCAGACCGAAGGTCATGCCCGGCATCCTCTTGCCGATTGGGTCCACACCCGCGACACCGCCCACATGATCGCCTGGGCCTTGAACGGAACCACCCCGCCGACTCTCGCGAGCCGACCAATCAAGCCTCGAAGAGGGCCAGTTGCCAAGGCACCGCTCCTGCCTGCTCCTGACCGCGACACGTTCTTCTCGCGGCTCAGAGAGAACGCGGACTCCGCGGTGCGTGCGGGCGAGGGCGGGATACTCCTCCACCGCCAGGCGCTCTACCTGTGCTCGTACGACCGGACACCCGAAGCGACCTCATGGATGGGTCACGCCCTTCACGCACGGCGTGACCTCGTTGCAGTCCGGGGCTGGACACCGCACTGGGCGGCAGCGCGCTCGACCGCGACTGCCCTCGTGCGTCTCGGAGACAGCCAGCCCTTGTTGGACTTCATCGACAGGGCGATTGTGGGTGACGACACGGCAGAGATCGCCAATCTCAATTACTGGGCCTACTGGCTGGGGGCGATCCGAGAACCGCAGGCGGACGACGCCTTCATGCGGGAGCAGCCAACCGACTGGGAGCCCGTACGCCTGATGAGAGGGCTCGTGTCTGGGCTCCACCAGGCGCCCGGTTACGTGGACTTGTACGTCCACTCCCTGTGGGCCCTGCTGATGTCTCACCGCTGGCTGCCGCTGGCTGATCCCGAGTTGGCGGGCAGACTGAACGACGACACGGCCCGTTTACTTGATCGCGACGGAATCTCCCAGCGGTCAAGACGGGAACTCAGCTCGGTGCATTACGTTCTACGCGAGAACCGCACGTGACACACGGAGGACACATCGCATGGCGGACACAGAGCAGGAGCAGGCGAAGGGCACAGCGGGCTTCCTGCTGGAGATGGGGATGCTGAAGCGAGCCAAGCGGTCCGGCTGGTGGATCGCCGGGGTCAAGGACCCCGAGACGATCGCCGAGCACTCGTTCCGCGTGGCGCTCATCGGCTCCGTGCTCGCCATGATGGAGGGCGCCGACCCTGGGAAGACGGCTCTCCTCGGACTCTGGCACGACACTCAGGAGACCAGGGTCAGCGACATCCCGCACATCGGTCGGCGCTACCTCGAAGCCGCCAGCAACGAGAAGGTCACCGCGGACCAGGTGTCGGCTGCACACCCGGCGGTGAGGGCCGGGGCGCAGCGGATCGTGGAGGAGTACGAGAACGGTGACTCCCTCGAAGTGATCTGCGCGCATGACGCAGACAAGCTGGAGTGCCTCGTTCAGGCCGTCGAGTACCGCGAGCAGGGCTGCTCGAACGTGCAGCCGTGGATCGACAGCAGCCTCTCGAAGCTCAAGACCGCCTCCGCCCAGGCCCTCGCCGAAGCTGCGCTGGACATGACCTCGATCGAGTGGCAGCAGACGTACCTTCGCTGAGCCTGACCATGCGCAGAGCGCCCGTCTCCTTGGGAAGGCGGGCGTCCTCTGTTTGCCCGGGACGCCTCGTATGTCCCCGCTATGGCTCGGAAGGTTGAAAGCGCCTGGCCGATGCAGAACCCGGTGCTGGCGTCGCTGCTGCACTCGGTGCTGATCGTGCTGGTGTTCCGCACCCCGGCCGTGCGCAAGTACCGCTCGGCCACCGTCTGACAGACCGGCCCCATCCGTGACCGGCCCTGCCCGTGACCGGTGCCGGACGCGAGTCCGGCCCGCCCGTGTCCGGCACCGGACACGGAAGAACCCCCGGCGACCGCACGCCGGGGGTTCTTCACGCGTCACGAGCCGGGCAGGCCCCGCGCCGCTCAGCCCTGGTAGGGCTTGGCGTCGAGGATCTTCACCGCGGCCATCTTGCCGTTCGGCAGCTCGTACTCGGCGTCCTCGCCGACCTTCTTCGTGTTGACGCCCTGGCCGAGCGGCGACTGCGGCGAGTACGTCTCGATGTCGGAGCTGGCGTACTCGCGCGAAGCGAGCAGGAAGGTCAGGGTGTCGTCCGGGTCGCCGTCGAACGCGATCGTCACGACCATGCCCGGCTCGACCACGCCGTCGTCAGCGGGGGTCTCACCGACCTTCGCGTTCTGGAGCAACTGGGTGAGCTGCCGCACTCGCAGCTCCTGCTTTCCCTGCTCCTCCTTCGCCGCGTGGTATCCGCCGTTCTCACGCAGGTCACCCTCTTCCCGAGCCGCCTCGATCTTCTTGGCGATCTCGGTACGTGCGGGACCCGACAGATAGTCCAGCTCGGACTTGAGCTGGTCGTACGCCTCCTGGGTCAGCCAGGTGACGTTGTCGCTGGTCTGGGTCACAGGTGCTCCTTGCAGGTACTCGGGATATAAAGCAACGCCCTACCCGAAAAGGTGCACCTTCACGGGCGGGCGAAACGTCGACTCTAACAATTACCGCGGAAAACGGAAGAAGGATGCGCGAACGGTGTCGGAGCTGTGACAGTCAGTCGCCGTCGGTCCGCTGGCACCGCACGAGTTGCGCGGAGGTCGCGCGGGCGGTGGCGCGCAGCGACACGACCTCGTCGACGCGGCTGTCGGAGGACGCGAAGGCGAAGTCCGCCCGGCCCACCTCGGCCTTGTCCTCGGAGAGCGCCCGGACCGTGCACACCCCCTCGACGGCCGGGTCCTTGCGGACCTCGAGGTGCACGCGCACCTCCTCGTCGGACACCACCTGGAACTTGATCAGCTCACCGCTGATGTCGTTCCCGGAGGAGACGTGGGAGAAGCCGATCCAGCCGATCAGCACCAGGAACCCCGCGCCCAGCACGGCGCCCAGCACCTTGAGCCTGCGGTCGCTGCGGGCCGTGTCAGCGGCGGAGCGCCCGTACCGCCCCTCGGGCGGCAGGTCGCGCTGCTGGGACATGTCTGGCTCGGCCACGCACCCAAACCTACCCGGCGTCGCGAACCGGGAATACAACAGGGTGCCGGGTCGGTCACTATAGAAGCCGCCCGCGAAGCCCGCTGACGGGGTGGGGTCGTGACGAGTTAACGAGGAACGGGTCTTGACTGTCTTGACTGAGCAGCTCCGGCTGATGGCTGTGCACGCGCATCCCGACGACGAGTCGAGCAAGGGCGCGGCAACGATGGCGAAGTACGTGGCGGAGGGGGTGGACGTACTGGTCGCGACCTGCACGGGTGGCGAACGCGGGTCCATCCTCAACCCGCGCCTCCAGGGGGACGAGTACGTCGAGAGGAACATCCACGAGGTACGCCGCAAGGAGATGGACGAGGCGCGGGAGATCCTCGGCGTCAAGCAGGCGTGGCTGGGCTTCGTCGACTCGGGCCTGCCCGAGGGCGACCCGCTGCCGCCGCTGCCCGAGGGCTGCTTCGCCGTGCAGGACCCGGAGGAGGCCGCCGGCGCGCTGGTGAAACTGATCCGGGAGTTCAAGCCGCAGGTCATCACGACCTACGACGAGAACGGCGGCTATCCGCACCCGGACCACATCATGACGCACACCATCTCCATGATCGCCTTTGATGCCGCGGGGGATCCGGACCGCTACCCGGAGGCCGGCCCGGCGTGGCAGCCCCAGAAGCTCTACTACAACCAGGGCTTCAACCGGCAGCGCACCCTCGCCCTGCACGAGGCCCTGCTGAGCCGCGGCATGGACTCGCCCTACGGCGAGTGGCTGGAGCGCTGGGACGAGTTCCAGCGCAAGGACCGCGAGCTGACCACCTTCGTGCCCTGCGGTGACTACTTCGCGATCCGCGACAAGGCGCTGATCGCGCACGCCACGCAGATCGACCCGGACGGCGGCTGGTTCCGCGTCCCCATGGAGATCCAGCAGGAGGTCTGGCCGACGGAGGAGTACGAGCTGGCCAAGTCCCTGGTGGACACTTCGCTACCCGAGCACGACCTCTTCGCCGGCATCCGCGACAATTGACGGCATGAGCCCCACCCAGAGCCTGATGTACGCGCCCGAGCTGGTCCAGCTCGCCAAGGACTTCGACGACAACAAGGTCACCCCCGGGGTGCTCGGCTTTCTCGTGTTCGCGGCGATGGGCCTGGTCGTCTGGTTCCTGATGAAGTCGATGAACCGTCGCATGGAGAACGTCAGGTTCACCGAGGAGCCCACCGACCGCGAGGACTCCTCCTCGGCGTCCTCCTCGGCGTCCGGCGGTTCGTCCTCCTGAGGCCGCGGGTGTCGCGGTAGCGGGTCGCTGCCTGCCCGTCTGCCTGCCCGCTCGCCCGCCCGACGATGAGCGCAGGGCAGGCCGTCGTGGCCGGCCGTGCCAGGAGCCGGGCGGTGAGCCCGTACCCGAGGCGCAGCCGGCCGGCGACAGCCGTGCGGTCGGGCGTCGATCAGGCCGTGGCGGGCGCGGCCCGGGAAGACCCGGCCCCGGGCCCGGCTGACCCGTGACGCCGTTCGACCTGTGACGCCGTTCGACCGGTGACGCCGTTCAGCCCGCGACGCCGACCACGTCGCGGGCCTGCCGGGACGGCACCAGGCCCAGTCGCCACGCCGACCAGCCGGACTCGGGCTGCACCCCCCGCTCCAGCATCAGTGCGTACGTCTCGGCGGCCTGTTCCACCGCCGGGTCCCGCTGCGCGTGGTCCTCGTGACGCAGCGCGGCCAGCTCCTCCGCGGCCACCGCAGCGCCCACCTCGGAGCCGCCCGGCGAGACCAGGGGCAGCAGCGTGCAGCGCAGGAAACGGGCCCAGTCCGCCCCTCGCCGGTCCACCGCCCACTCGCCCCCGGACTCCGCCCCCGGACTCTCCGGCCCACCCGCCGTCGGCCC
>NZ_BAAHCA010000051.1:0-13794 GCF_054776295.1 Streptomyces sparsus | reverse complement strand
GCCGCCAAACGCCCGATCGCCGCCACCGACGCCCCCTCCTGATCGCTGGCGCCGGACGTCCCCCCGCCGAACGTTCCGGGTGGCGCACGCCGCCCAGCGCCGTGGCGACGTGCTCGCACCCTCCCGCGGCACCGGACGCGTCGTGCCGTGCGTCCCGCTCGGCGCCGGTGTGCCGGTCCGTCAGTGCTCGGGCCGGGCGGCGGTGGCCAGACCGGCGAGCACCCCGACACCGGTGGCCACCGGGCTGAAGCTGAGCGCGTTGCTGACACACGCCAGGATCGCGATGGCGGTCAGCGCCGCGGCGGCCGTCAGCACCAGGGGCGTGGCGGCGGGGGAGCGGCCCAGGGCCAACAGCAGCCAGCCGAACGACGCGGCCAGCAGCAGCAGACCCGGCGTCCCCTGCTCCGCGGCCATCTGCAGGAGAGCCGAGTGCGGCCTGGCCTCGCCCTGCGGTGCCGCGGCAGCCGCCGGGCTCAGGTCACCGAACCGGCCGGGACCGGCTCCGTGCACCGGATGCTGCACGGCCAGGTCCGCCGCGTCCTCGGCGGCGCACAGCCGGGTGGCCAGGGCGGCGACCGCGCCGGTACGGACGGCGGTCAGCTCGGCACCGTCCAGCAGCGCGGTGACGCGGCCGGTCTCCAGGTCGGTCAGCACGACCACACCGTGGATGAGCGGCAGCCCGCGCCCGGGATTGCCCGGGGTGAGCGTGGTGACCTTGACGCTGCCGAAGCCGCGCGGTTCCCAGACGGCCGCTCCGGCCAGCAGTTCCCGCTGCGGCCCGTGCTGGACGACCGTGCGGGGCGGTGAATGGGTGCGGCCCGCGGCCAGGTCGCCGAACATGCCGGCCAGCGCGTCGACGACCCGCGCCGCGCGGTCCGCCCCCGCCATGTCCGCGGCGCCGATCATGATCGGCCAGGTCATACGGCGGCCCCCTGCGCGCTCAGCTCGGCCACGACCTCGATGATCAGGTCCTCCTGCCCGGCGATGGCCTGGCGCCGGCCGAGTTCGAAGAACACGTCGCGCGGGTCGACCCCGGCCCGGGCGGAGTGGGCGAGCACCTGGTGCTTGAAGCCGGAGAACACCCCGGCCAGGCCGCTGACGATGCTCAGCGAGCCGGTGACCGGTGGCGCGGGCATCAGCTCCCGCTCGGCGAACTCGGCGGTGTCGAGCAGCTTGTAGAGGTCGATGCCGGTCCGGTACCCGATGCGTTCCAGCACCGGCACCAGCACCTCCAGCTGGGTGTTGCCCGCCCCGGCGCCGAAGCCCCGCGCGCAGCCGTCGATGACGGTGGCCCCGGCCCGCGCGGCCGCCATGGAGTTCGCCACGGCCAGGCCGAGGTTGTTGTGCCCGTGGAAGATCACCGGCACGTCGACGGCCGCCGCGATCGCGCCGATCCGTTCGGTGACGTCCTCGGGCAGGAAGTGCCCGGCGGAGTCCATGATGCCCACGCCCTGCGCGCCGAAGCCGACGGCGCGGGCGGCGTGCTCGGCCAGTTCGGCGCCGGTCGCCATGTGGCTCATCATCAGCACGCAGTGCGCCTCCGCCCCCTCCTCCCGCAGGAGTTCGAGGTGGCGCTCGGCCAGGGACGTCTCCGTGCAGTGCACGCCGACGCGGATCACGTCGGCACCGTGCGAGATCGCCTTGCGCAGGTCGTCGGAGGTGCCCCAGCCCGGCAGCAGGAACACCCCCATCCGGCTGTGCCGCAGGGCGTCCCGCACGGTGGACAGCATCACGTCGTCGCTGACTGCGGCACGCCCCACCTGGAGGGAGGAGGCGCCCAGCCCGTTGCCGTGGCCCACCTCCACCACGGGGACGCGGGCCGCGTCGGCCGCCTCCGCGTAGCCGCGCAGCGCCTCGACGCCGAGCTGGTGCCGCACGGCGTGCTGGCCGTCGCGCAGGGTCGGGTCGTGGATCACCACCGCGTTCATCGTCTCGCCCCCGTTCCCGCGGCCCGGGCGAGCCGGGCCGCGTGCTGCTCGGCGACCAGGACGGCGGCCGAGTTGATGATGTCCAGGTTCCCGGCGTACCGGGGCAGCACGTCGCTGTCGGCGGTGACCTCCAGCGAGACGGCGACCTGGTCGCCGTTCACCGTGCAGGCGAGGACCTCGTAGCCGGGCGCGAACGTCCGCACCACGTCGGCCGCCTCGGCCACCACGGCGCGCACCGCCTCGGCGTCGGCGCCGGGGACGACCGCGTGCACGGTCGTCCGGAAGGTCGCCGGGGGTACGGCCGGGCTGATGTTGAGGATCGCCTTGGCGTCGCGCACCCCGGAGAACGTGGAGATGGCGCGCTCGGTGGTCGCGACGTACTCGTCGAGGTTGAGCCGCGTCGCGCGGCCCGCGCTGTCGCTGGCCACCGTGGAGACGACCTCGACGTACTCCACGGTGAACCGGTCGGCGAGCGCGTGCGCGATCGGCACCGACGCCTGCCCGCCGCAGCTGATGAGGCTGACGTCCCGCCCGGTCGGCTGGTCCGTGCCCGTGACGGTCGGTACGACCATCTGCCCGAGGTGGCTGGGGGTGAGGTCGATCAGGAGACTGCCGGACGGCTGGAGCAGCCGCCAGTGCTCGGCGTGGGACATCGCGTTGGTGGCGTCGAAGACCACGTCGAACGGGCGCGGAGCCGCGAGGATCGCCTCGATCCCGTCCGTGGCGGTGGGGTAGCCGAGCCGCGCCGCGTGGCGCAGCCCCTCCGACTCGGGGTTGCGGCCGGCGACCAGGGCGCACTCCAGCACCGGTGAGAGGTGCGTCTTGCTGACCAGGTCCTGTCCGATGGCCCCGGTGCCGATGACGGCGACGGTCAGGGGCTCGGCGGTGTGCGGCCCGACGGCGGGCACGTGCTCAGCGGACCTCATGGCCGGCCTCCTCACGCCTGCCGGTGCCGCCGGTCCTGCCGAACCGGGCGGCCCAGGAATCCCCGCGTGCCAGCGTGGCGTGGGCCATCCGGGCGAACGGCGGGCCGACCATGGCCGCGTCCAGGACGGCGATGCCGCCGTCCGCCTGCCGCACCGCCTCGGCGACCCGGCGTGCCCTGTGCAGGCTCTCCTGGTCGGGCCGCAGGGCGGCGTTGATGGCCGGCAGCTCCTTGGGATGCACGGTCGCCTTGCCGTGGAAGCCCAGCTCGCGTACCCGCTCGGTCTCCTCCGCGAGCACCGACGGCTCGGCGAGCCGGAAGTTGGCGGTGTCGATGCAGGCGGTCCCGTAGCGGGCGCAGGCCATGGCCATCACCTGCCGGGCGTGCAGCAGACCCGCCCAGGTGATCGGGACGCCCAGCGTGGCGGCGAGGTCCGCCGAGCCGAGGACCAGCCCGTCGGCGGCGGCCGCGATCGCGTCGACGTCGGCGACGGCGGCCGGGGTCTCCAGGGTCACGTAGACCTCCGGGTGCGCCCCCGCCGAGGCGAGGGTGCTCCGCAGGAGGGTCACCTCGACCGCGCTGTCCACCATCGTCATCACGACGAAGCCCGGCCTGACCGGCGACTCGGCGAGCATGACGAGGTCGTGGAGCGCCTCGGGGGTGCCCAGCGGATTGACCCGGACGGCGACGTTGGCGGGCTTCGGGGCCTTTGCCAGCGCCGCCCGGAACGCCTCCCGCGCCGCGGCCTTCTGCCGCTGCGGAACGGAGTCCTCCAGGTCGGCCAGGTGTACGTCCGCGTCGTAGGACCAGGCGCTCACGAGCCGGTCCAGCGACAGCGCGGGCGTGTACAGGATGCTGCGCGGTATCGCGCGGGCGGTGCCGGTCATGGTGCCGTCCCCTCCGCGCGGGCGGCCGGCTCAGCGCCCACCTCGATCAGGACCTGGGCCAGTCGGCGGATCTCCTCCGGCGTCTGCCCGGACCGCATCATGACGCGTAGGCCCGCCGTTCCCCGGGCGACGATCGGGAAGAACACCGGGGAGACGTAGAAGCCGGCCTCGAAGACCCGGCGGCCCGCCTCGATCACCGTGTCGTCGCCCATCGGCACCAGCCGGATCGGGAAGGTGCTGCCCGCCTGGTCGGTGCCGACCAGCGAGTCGAAGAGCTCGATGTTGCGGTAGAGCCCGTCCTGGAGGGTGGTCAGCTCGGAGGTCCGGTGGATCTCCGCCGACGCGAGGCTCGCCCCGACCGAGGGGGTGTTCAGCAGCTGCGAGTAGTTCAGCGCACCGCCGAAGCGCTCGATGACGCGCAGGGTCTCCTTCGACTGGCCGTCGAGCACGATGGCCGCGCCGCTGGTGCCGAACGCCTTGTTGAGCGTCATCACCGTGATCGTGCGCTCGTCCAGCACCGGGCTGTGCGAGCGGACGTAACCGATGCCGCGCCGGCCGTAGGCCGACAGCGAGTGGGAGTCGTCGTAGTAGACCAGCAGGCCGTACCTGTCCTGGAGTTCCGCCAGTTCCTTGACCGGCGCGTACCCGCCGAGGCTGTCGCTGCCGTCGCAGACGTAGGCGACCTGGGCGTACTTCTTGCAGGCGTCCTCGATGAAGTCGAGGTCGTGGTGCGGCGAGGTGACGACCTCGGTCTCGTCGGCGCAGACCGGCTTGACGTTGGCCATCGAGATGTGGGCGTTCCTGTCGAAGATCATCAGCGGCCGGGTGCCGTTGCCCAGGTGGCCGGAGGCGATCAGCGGCAGCAGCCCGAACGTCGCGGTGCTGGCGGCGATGGAGCAGACGACCTGGGCGCCGAACAGTTCACCCAGCGATGTCTCCAGCTCCCGCATGGCCGGTATCTGCACCCGGCTGCGGGCTATGCAGTGGTCCAGCACGCCGTAGCGGCGGAGCGCCTCAATGCCGCCCTCGACGACCTTGGGATGGGAGTCGAGATCCAGGTAGGAGCAGCACGAGAAGTTGACGAACTCGTGCCCGTCGGGAACGAACTCGTGGCCCTCGGTGGTGCGCAGGCGGCTGCCGTCGTAGTCGGCGACGATGCCCGCCAGGCCGTTGCGCTCCGACATGTCCCAGAACTCGTTGCCGATACCGATCAGCTTGTCGTTGTTGCGGTACCGGTGGGTGGGGGTGATGGTGATGCGGTCGGTCATGACGCCGCTCCGGCGGGCTCGTAGTTGTAGATGCCTTTGACCTTCCGGAACACGGCCGTGTACATCGCCACACCGAGCACGTACGGACGGCGGAAGATCTTCGGGTTCCTCAGCCAGAAGTTGACGTTGATGTTCATCTCGTCCAGCGACTCGGCCTGGTGCCACCAGCCCAGCGGCAGGTAGAGCATCTCGCCCGGCTCCAGGATCAGTTCGCGGCGCTGGGCCAGCTTCGCGGCGAGCTTCGGGTAGCGCGCCCAGTCCACGTCGTCGAAGTCGAAGACCTGGGACTTGTCGCCGAAGCCGTCCTTCAGCGACCGCGGGTAGTACTCCCAGAAGCCGGGGGGCGCCAGGACGAAGCGCTTGCGGCCCTCCAGGCAGACGTTGAAGTTCTCCAGTTCGTCGAAGTGGCTCTGGGTGAACACGCCCCGGTGGCTGATCCACAGGTTGGCCGCGTTCATCGCCCGGTCGTAGTCGAAGAGCCGCCCGGCGTCGAAGCCGAGGATCGCGTTCACGTCGGCCGGGTTGTTGCGGATGTTCGAGACGATCCGGTTCCAGGTGCCCGGGTCCTTGAGGTACTTCTCGTCGGCGAAGAACTCCCCGAGCTTGATGTCCCTGGTGGTCCACCGCTGGTGGTTCTGCTTGTTGCTGGGTTCGGTGAACAGGGTCACCGTCATGTCGCCGAGAAGCCTGGCCACACCGTCCCGGCCGAGGCCCTCGGTACCGCGCGGCAGCGTGATGACCACGGGGACGTCGGCCCGTATGAGCGCGTCCGGGCCGAAGGCCAGGAACTCCTGGTAGGAGATGCGGGGCACCGGCAGACCCCCGAGTCGTTCGCGCCCGGGCGCGGGGCCGGTGGAGCCGGTCGGGTCGGTGGAGCCGTTGGAGCCGTTGGAGTTGGTCGCGCTCAAGGTCCGAACCTCACTGTCCTTGCTTGGGAACTGCTCCGAACACCGCCGTCTCCACAGCCTGCTGCGGAGACGGGGACGTGCTCCTGGGGCGCAGCGCGGGCTGGCCCCCGACGCTGAGCACCAGGGCGACCAGGCCGCCGCAGGCCGCCGCCCAGGCCGCCAGCGGGAAACCGCTCAGATCGGCGAGCTGCCCGCCCGCGCCGGTGCCCGCGGCGATGCCCATGGCCCCGGTGCAGGTGAGCCAGGAGAACGCCTCCGAGAGCGAACCCCTCGGGGCCAGGGACTCCAGCACCGTGCTGCCCGCGATCATGCCGGGCGCGATCGCGACGCCCGCGAGCACGGCGAGGGCGGCCATCACCGGAAAGGAGGAAGCGAACGCCAGGGGCACCGCGCTGACGGGCAGCAGACAACTCGTCAGCACGAGCAACCGCCGCTCGGAACGACGCCAGTTCACCGCGCCGTACACCGCACCGGCGGCCAGGCTGCCCACCGCCGTCAGCGCCAGCAGCACGCCGCTGAGGCCCGGCGTGTCCCGCTGCTCGGCGAACGCGATCAGCGTGACGTCGAGGGCGCCGAACTGGAACCCCATGCCGGCGTAGACGGCCATCATCACCCAGACCCCGGGCACGGAGATCGCCAACGTGGGGCGCCGGCCGGCTGTGGACGCGGACGCCGGCTCGGACCGGCTGTGCAGGGCGACGGCGATGGAACCGAAGAAGGTCAGCAGCGCACAGGCGATCAGGCCCGCGGCCGGGTGCACCGCTGTGATCAGCACCGTGACCAGCAGCGGACCCATCAGGAAGATGACGTCGTCCAGGATGGTCTCCATGGCGAAGGCCGTCCGCAGCATGTCCTTCTCGACCATCACCGTCCACCGCGCCCGCATGAACGAGGTGAACGAGACGGAGGTGCAGCCGGGCGCGACCGCCGTGACGATCATCAGCCACAGCGGCGCCTCAAGACGGACGACCACCAGCAGCAGGGCCATGCCCACCGCGTGCGCCGTGCCGGCGGTGATCAGGACCCGCCGCTGGCTGAACCGGTCGGCCAGCCGTCCGAGGACGGGACTGACCAGGCCCTGCGAGACCAGCATCGCCGCCGCCACCGCCCCGGCGTAACCCAGCGATCCGGTGACCGACGAGACCAGCAGGATGCAGCTGATGGGCCGCATACCGATCGGCAGGCGGCCCAGGACCCCCCATAACGCCAGTGGCGCGGCGCCGGGCGTGCGTAACAGCCGCAGATAGGATCCGAGCCCGCGCTTCAGGCCCGTGGTGCTCCCGGACACGTTCCCCCTTGTTGACGAGATGGCACACCGGGAGACGGGCACCGCACCCGGCCCTCCGGGATCGCCGAAGGGCCCTGTGCGCGCCGTCAGGTGGACGGGTGTTCCGGCCGCGAGGTCACGCGGACGGGCGTTCCGGCCGGCGTGTCAGCCGCGCAGCCGGGCCAGCCAGGCCTCGACCTCGTCCGCCTGCCGTGGCAGAGCCGCGGAGAGGTTCTCGTTGCCGTCCTCGGTGACCAGGATGTCGTCCTCGATCCGGACGCCGATGCCCCGGTACTCCTCGGGCACCGTCAGGTCGTTCTCCTGGAAGTACAGCCCGGGCTCCACGGTGAGCACCATGCCGGGCTTGAGCGTGCCGTCGACGTGGTCCTCACGTCGCGACTGCGCGCAGTCGTGCACGTCGATGCCCAGCATGTGCCCGGTGCCGGTCAGGGTGTACCGGCGGTGCAGACCCAGGTCGAAGACCTCGCCCACCGGGCGGTCCCCGAACAGGCCCCAGGAGACGAGGTGTTCGGCCAGCACCCGCTGGGCGGCACGGTGGAAGTCGCGGAACGCGGCGCCGGGCCGGACCGCGGCGATACCGGCCGTCTGCGCGGCGTGCACCGCGTCGTAGATCCTGCGCTGGAGAGGCGTGAAGCGGCCGTCCACGGGCACCGTGCGGGTGATGTCGGCGGTGTAGAGGTGCTCGGTCTCCACACCGGCGTCGAGCAGCAGCAGCTCACCGGGACGGGCCTGGCCGTCGTTGCGCACCCAGTGCATGACCGTGGCGTGCGGGCCCGCCGCGCAGATGGTGCCGTAGCCGACGGCGTTGCCCTCCAGCCGCGCACGGACGAAGAACGTGCCCTCGATGAGACGCTCGGGGGTCGTCTCCTCCTTGGCGAGAGCCCGCATGACGTCCTCGAAGCCGCGGGCGGTGGCTTCGCAGGCGAAGCGCAGTTCGGCGATCTCGAAGTCGTCCTTGACCAGCCGCATCCCGGACAGGAAGGAGCGGAACTCCTCGTCCCGCTCGATGTCCGCCTGGTCGCCCAGCGCGGCTTCGACGCCCGCGTCGTAGCCGCGGAGCAGGCGGACCGGACCGGTGGCCGCGTTCAGCTCGACGGTCACCTTGCGGACGTCCAGGCAGGGCATGCCGAGGAGCCGCTCGTTCTCGGTGAGGCTGTTGCGGCGGCCGTCCCACAGCTCGCCGTGGTTGTCCAGCCAGAACTCCCCGTTCTCCACCTCGGAACGCGGCCGCAGGTACATGAAGGCGTCGTGGCCGCCGTCCTGCCTGGGCTCCAGGACCAGCACACCGTCCTCGGACTTGTCGCCGGTCAGGTAGGCGTAGTCGGAGGAGGGGCGGAAGGGGTAGTCCGTGTCGTTCGCGCGGACCTTCGGATTGCCCGCGGGGACGACGAGGCGCTCGCCGGGGAAACGGGCGGAGAGCGCGGCCCGGCGCCGGGCGGTGTGCGCGGCCTGCGGGATCAGTTCCAGGTCGCGCCGCTCGGTGTCGGCCCAGCCCTGCTTCATGTTCTCGCCGAGCTCGTCGCTCACGCCCTGCACGAGACCGTTCTTCCGCTGCTTGGTGGCGTCAACCGGCTCGGGCCCGGAGGTCTGCGGGGACGTATCGGTCACTACGGTCTCCTGGATATCCATGTCGTCGCGGCCGCTGAGGGTGGGCGGCCTTCGTCTGCGGCGGGTGGTTCGGCGAACCGGGGTGGGCTGGTCGGGTGAACCGGAGCGCGTCGTTCGCGCTGCTGGAGCAGGGCGCGCCCCGCGGTGTCGGGGCCGTCCCTGCGGTGTCGGGACTCTCCCTGAGGTCTCGGGACTCTCCCCGGCTGGCTCTTCCCATGAGCCAGGACCTCACCCATGGCTACCCTGTGCGAGCGGCAACCCGTGCGTGGGCGTTCAGCTCGTCCCCCCTCATCCCCCGGTGTGACTACTCACAGTGCTGCGGCCTGTACCCGTTCACCGCCACGCGCCGTACGGTATAGCGAACGGTGACGAAAGGGTAGAGAAAAGCGTGTACGTCTCCGAGGAATCCGTCCGCGGCACGCTGGCCGCCAACCTGAAGCGGCTGCGGATCCAGCACGGGTTGTCGATCTCCGAGCTGTCCCGGCGCTCCAAGGTCGGCAAAGCGACGTTGTCCCAGCTGGAGTCGGGGGCCGGCAACCCCACTCTGGAGACCGTGCTCGGCCTCTCCCGGGTACTGCGGGTCCCGCTCTCCGACCTGGTCGACCACCGGCCCCCCGGCGCGCTGACCGTGGTCCGCGCCACCGACGTCGAGGCACTGAGCGGGGTGGGCGTCGACCTCCGTCCGCTCCGCTGGATCGAGTCCGCGGACGCCGTGTTCGAGGTGTACGACCAGCAGGTCAGGGGCGGATGCACGCAGGACTCGCTCGGGCACATCGGGACCGAGCACACCATCGTCCAGGCGGGGAGGCTCGGCGTGCGGGTGGACGGGCGCGAGGTGGAACTGGGCCCCGGGGACTACGTCGGTTTCGACGCGACGCTGCCGCACACGTACACGGCCCTCGACGGCGTGGTGCGGTCCGTACTGCTGCTCCACTGCCCCGCTGAACACCGGATGCAACTGGCCGGCCCCGGCCCGGCCCCGCGCTGCCCCGGCCACGTCTCCTCCCCGACGGTCACCCCGACGGTCGCCGATGACGCACCCGTGGCGAGCCCGTAGCCCGCCTGCGTTCGGTTTACCGAACGGCAGGCAACCCGCTGACCGATCGGCAGACGACGAGACGGACCCGGTGCACGAAGCCGCCTCACACGGCCACGAGCCGGACCCGGTCGCCGCAGAGCTTGGTCACGTCGTCGATGCCGCACGTCAGCCGGGGCGTGAGGACCCCACTCAGCCGTGCAACCGCAGGCCCTCCGCGAGCCCCCGTCTCCGTCGCCGTGCTGAGACGTCAGCACGGCGACGCGGCACGGCCGGCCACCCGGCCGTGAGGCGGTCGGACAACCGTTAGACGGACACACTGCCGTAGAGGGTGGGCAGGTCGACCAGGAGCAGGTCGTCACGGCGGTCGGCCAGTTCGCTCAGGTCGGGGTAGAAGCCGTGCAGCGAGTACAGGGCCAGGGTGGTGGCGGTGGTGTCGTAGCCCTGGTCGGTGAGCAGGGCACGGATGCGTTCCAGCCGTTCCAGGTCACCGGTGCCCCGACGGGCGACGGTCGCCTTGGCCTCACCGAGCAGAGCGATCTTCGTACGGGGTGACTGCGGGCGCTCGCCGGCGGCGAGGGCGATGACGTCGACCTCGTGTTTCGTGCGGGCCCGCGGGTCGGCCACCTCGGTGGTGCCGACCGGGCCGGGCAGCCCGCCGGGCAGCAGGGTGTGGGCGTATCGGCGGGTGAAGGTACGGGCCAGGTCCTCGAAGTGCGGTCCGAGGATCTTGGAGTTGAAGGTCGGGGTGGCCTGCTGCCACACCTGCTCGGCGAAACCCTGCTCCACCGCGGCAGCCTGCGGCAGGGTGATCAGCTGGTTGAACCGGATGACCGGGTCAGCGAGCGTGATGACCGGATGCCGGGTACGCAGGATGTCCTGCTCGCGCCGGACGTAGCCGGTCGACTCCAGCACTCCCAGAGGATGGGCGACGGCGTTGCGCGGGCGCTCCAGCGCCGCTCCGATCCTGGTGGGGGTCGTGGCGCCCTGGGCGATGGCAGTGAGGATGTCGTAGTACAGGGTGTGCTGCGTGATCCGTGGGTCTTCACGCAGCAGGTACTCCGTCTCCGTGCGGGAGTACACCGCGCGGCCGGGGTCGAGCAGCGTCCGGGCCAGCCACGTCTCGAAGCCGTCGTCCGGGTGCGGGCGGGCGGCCACCGGCCGGTATCCGGGTGCGCCGCCCAGGACCGAGTGCACCTTCAGCGCGGTCAGCGGGTCGGTGATCTGCCAGAAGGCCCGGCTGTCGCGGTAGTCGAAGGCTCCGAGACGCAGGTCGACCACAGCCCGGCCCCGCAGCGGCTGCGTCCCCGGCAGCAGCTCATGCATGACACTCATCGCGGAACCGCACAGGACCAACCGCGGCCCCGGCCCGGCACCGGGCCGCGCGCCACGCTGCCGCTCGTCGTAAAGCTGCTGGAGCAGGCCCGGGATCTCGGGCGAATGCTGGAGCAGATACGGCAGCTCGTCGATCACCAGCAGCGGACGTGACGAACGGGCCGTCACATCAAGGGCGTTGGACAGCACATCGCGCCAGTCCGTCAGGCGCAGACTGCCGGGCCGCAAGCCGGCATGAGTAGCGACCGCATCACTGAACCGCTGGATCGCAGGCAGCCGCCCCTCCTCCCGAACCGCCGTGACGTACAGACCGCCGACCTGCTCGGACAGAGCCTGCAGAAGGTACGACTTCCCATGCCGCCGACGCCCGGACACGATGCCGAGCCGCATCGCGGGATCCGGGTCGGCGAGGAACTCCGCCAGCAGACCCCACTCACGGTCCCGGTCGACCACGTCGCCCGGCTTGGCCAGCAGAGACTCCTCCACTGGACCTCCCGCACATTGACTACGACCGAATCCGTCCAAGTCTACTTCGACGGATACCGTGCACCCTGGGATTGAGCACGGCTTCCACGGCGGCAGGACCAGGGGATCAGCCGGGGAAGGACACGATCGAGCAGGCCCCCCGAAACCATGGGCCTCTACTGCTCCCGGCGCTCACCGACACGCCCGCCGGCGGGCACGAAAAATGCCCCCTGAAGCTGCGTTTCCGCAGATCAGAGGGCATCTCTCCGGTGGAGCCTAGGGGAGTCGAACCCCTGACATCTGCCATGCAAAGACAGCGCTCTACCAACTGAGCTAAGGCCCCGTCGGGGGTAAGAATACCCGCTCGGCACCCCTAATTCCGACCGGGTATCGCCCCGGACCCCCCTGCTCCGTAGGATGCTCCGCAAGTTCGCTGGCGCGAAGCGAACAGGGGACAACAGGGGAGACACGATGGACTCAGCACAGCAGGACTCCACGGCGAAGGCCCGGGAGCTGCAGAGTGCCTGGTACGGCGAACCGCTCGGCACGCTGTTCCGTCGGCTGATAGAGGACCTCGGCCTCAACCAGGCCCGTCTCGCCACGGTTCTGGGGCTCTCCGCCCCGATGCTGTCCCAGCTGATGAGCGGTCAGCGCGCCAAGATCGGCAACCCCGCGGTGGTCCAGCGGGTGCAGGCGCTCCAGGAACTCGCCCAGGAGGTGGCGGGCGGTCACATCAGTGCCGCGGACGCCACCCAGCGCATGGAGGAGGTCCGCCGCACCGCGGGGCAGAGCGTGCTGGGCGGCAGCACCCACACCAGTACGTCCGGGCAGCAGACGACGGTCAAGCGCGCCGTCCGGGAGATCCAGTCGCTGCTGCGGGCCATATCCGACGCACAGGACATCATCGAGGCGTCCCAGTCCCTCGCCGACAGCCACCCGGAACTGGCGGAGTTCCTCCGGGTCTACGGCGCCGGCAAGACGTCGGACGCGGTCAAGCACTACGAGGCGCACCAGGGCTGAGCGCCCACGGCTGGGGCAGCGGCGGCAGCGGGCACGGAGCAGGCGAGAGAACGGGCGCGACAGCATGGGTGAGGTCTTTGCCGGCCGGTACGAACTGATCGACCCGATCGGACGGGGCGGCGTCGGCGCGGTCTGGCGGGCCTGGGACCACCGCCGCAGGCGGTACGTCGCCGCGAAGGTCCTCCAGCAGAGCGACGCCCACACCCTGCTGCGCTTCGTCCGCGAGCAGGCCCTGCGCATCGACCACCCCCACGTGCTGGCGCCGACCAGTTGGGCCGCGGACGACGACCAGGTCCTGTTCACCATGGACCTGATCAGCGGTGGCTCACTGGCGCACCTCATCGGTGACTACGGGCCGCTGCCGCCGGTGTTCGTGTGCACCCTGCTCGACCAGCTGCTGTCCGGGCTCACGGCGGTGCACGCCGAGGACGTCGTGCACCGCGACATCAAGCCCGCCAACATCCTGCTGGAGGCGACCGGTACCGGCCGCCCGCACCTGCGGCTGTCCGACTTCGGCATCTCGATGCGCAAGGGCGAGCCCCGGCTGACCGAGACCAACTACGTGGTGGGCACGCCCGGTTACTTCGCCCCCGAGCAGATGCTCGGTGCCGAGCCGGACTTCACCGCGGACCTGTACGCCGTCGGCCTGGTCGGGCTGTACCTGCTGACCGGAAAGAAGCCCGACGCCCAGTCCCTCGTCGAGTCCTACGAGCACGGGATGCCGCCGGCCCCCGAAGGCGTGCCCGCACCGCTGTGGGAGGTCCTGGGAAGCCTGCTCCAGCCGGACCCGCAGGCCCGCTTCCGCACCGCGACCGGCACCCGCAAGGCCCTCGCCGGCGCGGTGGAACTGCTCTCGCCCGACACCGACGACAGCCGCGGTGCCGACAGCGGCGACAGCGGCGACAGCGACACCGACGACAGTGGTGCCGGCAGCGCGGGCAGGCCCGGCGGTCCGGAGGTGGTGGAGGTCTTCGACCACATCGGCCCGCTGCCACCCGGCTACGGCCCGGACGGGCCGGAGGGCCCGAAGGAAACGGCGCAGGCCGAGGCCGACGCCTCGACCACCGGCAGCTTCCACCTGGCCCCGCCGCAGCCGTCGGCACCGGCCGCGACGCCGTTCCGGGAG
>NZ_BAAHCA010000050.1:0-14198 GCF_054776295.1 Streptomyces sparsus | reverse complement strand
TGGCCCGGACCGGGGCGCACAGCGGCGTGCTGCTGCCGGTCATGGTGGACGGGGCGGTGGCGGCGGTGGTCGCGGCGTTCGCCTGCGGTGCGCGGAAGCCGATCGGCGCGGCGGACCGCGACCTGATGCGGGAACTGGTCGAGCAGGCGCACGCGCCGCTCAGCCATGCGCTGCGCCTGCAGAGCAGTCAGCGGGTCGCGCTGGCGTTGCAGCGCAGTCTGCTGACCGATCCGCCGGACGTGCCGGGCCTGGAGATCGCCGTCCGCTATCTGCCCAGTCCGTCGGCCGCCGAGGTGGGCGGGGACTGGTACGACTCCTTCGTGCTGCCCGACGGCAGCACGACGCTGATCATCGGCGATGTGGCCGGGCACGACCTGGACGCCGCCGTCTCCATGAGCAGGCTGCGCAACATGCTGCGCGGTCTGACCGTCGACCGCCAGGCCCCTCCGGGCGACGTGCTGCGCCGGTTGGACGTCAGCGCGCAGACCCTCGACGCTGAGGAGGGGACCGCCACCTGTGTGCTGGCCCGCGTTGAGGGTCCGGCGGGCGGTGCACGGCGGCTGAACTACTCGGTGGCCGGTCATCCCCCGCCGCTGCTGGTGGGTCCGGACGGTGCGACCCGTTTCCTCTGGGACGGCCGCGGCCTGCTGCTGGGCGGGCCGCTGCCCGAGCAGCCCAGGGACAGCGCGACCTGTCCGCTGCCGCCGGGCGGCACCCTGCTGCTCTACACCGACGGCCTGGTGGAGCGCCCCGGGGAGGACCTCGACGAGGGGCTGCGGCGGCTGGCCGGGCTGGCTGCGTCGTTGGCGGGGGTGCCCGTCGAGTCGTTCTGCGACGGGCTGCTCGCCGATCCGGCCGGTGCCGGGCGGGACGACGTGGCGATGATCGCCCTGCGCCTGCCCGAGCCCCCGGGGACTCCCGGGCCGCTCACCTGACCCACGTCGTCCCGGCCCCCGTCGCCCGGCCAGCGCCGTGAGGTGCGCCGCTCACCCGCGCGGTGCCGCCAGGGGGGCGATCTCCCTCGGGAAGTACGTCTCCAGCCCCTCCCCCGCCGCGTACAGCCGGCGCACGAAGGTGCGGGAGCGCTCCACGACGTCCGGCCGGGTGAAGCGGGTGGCGCCGTCGGGCACGCCGTCGGGGGTGTAGTCGAGCACGTAGACGGCCTCGGTACCCAGGACGCACAACTCTGGCAGGGGCCCTCGCGGCTCGTGCCGTGCGACCCGGTCCGCCTCCAGCACGGAGACGTTCTCCCCGTACTCCCGCTTGACGTGCAGGATGTTCAGCTCCCACTGCACGTAGGGGGTGACGGGCCGCTCCACGACCCGCACCCGGTGGTGGCCGAAGCCCGCGCCCCTGATCCTCCCGAAGTACTGCTCGTACTCCGGGCGCAGTTCCTCCATGTGCCGCAGGGACGCCTCCCACTCGCCCTCGCGGAACGCCAGCCAGCTCGGGAAGTCGCCCTCGTCGTAGTGCTGCATCCGCTCCAGCTTCCAGAAGCCCTCACCCCCGATGCGCCAGAAGCGTTCCATGAAGTCCGGTGTGTAGGCCTCCTGTTCGAGGCGGGTTCCGTCGGCGGCGTCGAAGACGTCACGCACGATGTCACGCATACAAGGGTTTCCTCTCTTCTGTGGTGGCACGCCACGACCGGTGCTGACGCCACCGGGTGACGGGCCGGAGGGTGTGGACGGCGACGAAGGCGGCAAGCGTCAGGACGGCGTCGGACACGTCGAGCACGGAGCCGGGCGCGGCCAGTCGTGCGCACGCCCGGATGACCAGGCAGGTCTCCGCGGGGACGGTGAAGGCGGCGAACCCCGCCAGGCAGAGGGCCGCTCAGCCCGCGTTCCAGCAGGGCGAGCGCCGGCACACCGTGTGCGGGCAGGGCGACCAACACGCGGGGCTCCCGCCGGCCCACGATCCACTCGTCGAGGTCCGCCCGCCTGCTCGGCCGGTGCGGCAGCATCCGCGAGTCGGGCCGGACCCGGATCCCCGCGTTCTCCCCCCGGCCCCGCGTCATGGGGCGGTTTCACCGCACACGACGCAGTCGGGCCGACGGGCGACCGGTTCCAGGCCCGGCTCTCCCGGCAGCATGAGGTTGAACTCGAGCCGGAACCCCGGGCCGAGCGACGGTACCCCGGTGAGCACCGCGAGTGCGGCGTACACGAACAGGGCGCCCGCGAGTGAGGCCGTGACGGCGTTCACCGGGCTCCAGGGCATGCGCGGTGAGACGGTGTCCGGATGCCGGCCGGGCGGGAGTCCAAGGTCGCGGGAGTGTGCCTGCGTGGTCCTGAAGCACTCCAGGCATCCGCTCCGGCCCGGCAGGTAGGCCCCGACCGTGACGAGCGGTCCCTGGTAGCCCCCGTCGATCCAGGGGGTGCCGGCGGCCAGGCAGGCCCGGTTGGTCCAGGCGCGCAGGGCGGCCGGCCGGTCCGCGCCCAGGACCAGCAGGTCGTAGCTCCGGCCCGGGTCCGTGCCGGGCCGCAGCAGGCGCAGCAGGTCGTCGACGTCGCGGACCTCACCTGCCTCGCCCGTCACGGCGACGTCGGAGTTCAGGGCGCGCAGCGACTCCACGGCCGCTTCCACCTTGCTCCGGCCGATGTCCCGCTCCCGGTACAGCACCTGGCGGTTGAGGTTGGAGAGTTCGACCACGTCGAAGTCCACGCAGTGCAGTTGTCCCACGCCCGAGGCGACCAGGCCCTGGGCCGCGGTCCCGCCCGCGCCACCGAGGCCGATCAGCAGCACGCGGGCCCGGGAGAGGGCGAGTTGCAGGTCCCAACTGCTCGTCCGGGCGGAGGAGTCCATCCAGCGGAGCAGGGACACGCCGCGGCCGTAGCGTTCCCGCTCGCGCGTGGAGAACTCGGCGGGGACGGGTGCCGCGGCGTCCTCCAGGAACCCGGCGCGCCGCAGGTCGCAGATGGCCCGGAGCACGTCGTCCTCGTCGGGAGCGGCGTGGTCGCGGGCGACGTCGGCGGCGATCTGGCGGGGGGTGCGGCTGCCGTCCAGCGCCTGGGTCAGCGCCCACACCCAGCCCTCCGGGTCCTCGATCTCGGCCCCGATGCCGTGGATGACGCTTCCGATGCGCACGTGTCCGTCGACCGTCAGATAGGGGCGGTGCTCGGGTTTGACGCGCGGCCGTAACAGCTCGGCAGCCGCCCCGTTCCGCTCCTGCACAGGCGCTCAACTCCCGTAACTGACAACCGACTTGACTGCCGGAGCCGCTGTGGCAACGTTGGCATGTTAGCGCCAGCACGCAGGGAGGAGGCGAGCATGGCCACCAGGATCACGATCCGCCCGCTGGACAAGAAAGAGACCACGGGCGACAGCCAGGGAACGAGCAACTGACCGCGTCGCCCGGCATCACGCACCGGACGGTCAGTCCCTGCGCCCGCAGGCCGTCCGGGCCGGTGGGCGCAGGGATCGACCGCCTAGGCCGACATCGGGCGCTGTATGCGGATCGACTGGAGTATGCCGACGGCGATCCAGACGGCGAACATCGACGTTCCGCCGTAGGACACGAACGGCAGCGGCAGACCGGCCACCGGCATGATGCCGAGCGCCATGCCGATGTTCTCGAAGGACTGGAAGGCGAACCAGGCGATGATGCCCGCGGCCAGAATGGTGCTGTAGAGGTCGGTGGCCTCCAGCGCGATGCGGCAGGCCCGCCACAGCACGACGCCCAGCAGCACGATGATGAGGCCGCCGCCCAGGAAGCCCAGCTCCTCGCCGGCCACGGTGAAGATGAAGTCGGTCTGCTGCTCGGGCACGAACTGGCCGGTCGTCTGGGTGCCCTCGAACAGCCCCTTGCCGGTGAGCCCGCCGGAACCGATCGCGATTCGCGCCTGGTTGGTGTTGTAGCCGACGCCGGACGGGTCCAGGGCCGGGTTGGCGAACGCCGCGAACCGGTTGAGCTGGTACTCGTCGAGCAGATCGAGCAGCCAGACCGCGACGGCTCCGCACACCGCGGCCGTGACCAGGCCGATGACCCAGCGGTTCGACGCGCCGGACGCCAACAGCACGCCGAGCACGATCACCGACATCACCATGACCTGCCCGAGGTCGGCGACGACCGCGATCGGCAGGGCGCCGAGCGCCAGCGCGTGCAGCACGGTGCGCTGGTCGGGATAGGTGCGGTCGCCCGCGTCCACCTTCGCGGACAGCACCACGGCCATCGCCAGGATGATGGTGACCTTGGTGAACTCCGAGGGCTGGAGGAAGAACCCGCCACCGAGGTCGAGCCAGGCCCGTTCGCCGTTGATCGTCGCGCCCAGCGGCGTGTAGACCAGCGCCACGAGGACGACGGACACCACGAACAGCAACGGCATCGCGGACCGCATCCGCCGGTGGCCGAGCCACAGCACCGCGGCGCTCATCAGAAGGCCGATACCGGCGTTGACGAGGTGCTTGACCAGGAACTGGTGGGGGTCGCCGCCGGTCAGCTCGGTGCGGTTGCGGGTGGCGGACCACACCAGCAGGGCGCCGAACGCGCACAGAGTCAGCGCGGCCAGCAGCAGCGTCCAGTCGAGTCGCCGGGCCAGCGAGTCACGGGCGGTCAGCTTGGCCCAGGTGGTCTGGGGCCCGTACCGGCTGCTGTCGAAGGAGTGGGTGCTCATGAGAACTCCGCGTCGCGCCATGCCTTGACGACGGACGCCTTGGTGCGCTGCGCCTTGATGTTGCCGTCCGACCCGATCGTGGGCAGCTTCTTCTGCGGCGTGAACAGCAGCGCCTGCTTCTTCTTGATGGAGCCGTCCTCCTGAACTCCGTACAGCGCGTCGTAGATGTTGCGCACCGCCGGACCGGACGCGCCGGAGCCGGTGCCCGCCTGGGAGATGGTCATGATGACGGTGTAGTCGTCGGTGTAGGTGGCCAGCCACGACGTGGTCTGCTTGCCCTGCACCTGGGCGGTACCCGTCTTGGCCCGCATCGGGATCTTGTCGTGCGGCCAGTCGCCGAAGCGCCAGGCGGCGGTGCCCCGGGTGGCGACGCCGCGCAGTGCGGAGTCCAGCTTGCGCAGCGTGCCGGCGGTGGCGGGCACCTTGCCGCGCTTCTCCGGCTTGATCTCCTCGACGGTGCGGCCGTCGGGGCTGATGATGGCCTTGCCGACGCGGGGGCGGTGCAGCGTGCCGCCGTTGCCGATCGCGGCGTAGGCGGTGGCCATCTGGATCGGGGTGACGAGCGTGTCACCCTGGCCGATGGCGTAGATGATGCTGTCGCCGGCCCGCAGGTTCATGCCCTCGACGCAGTTCTCCCGGGCGAGCCGGGTGACGTAGTCGTCGGAGTCGGACTTGCCCTGCTTGCACCAGCCGTCCTTGTTGGCCTTCCAGTAGTCCTTCTTCCACTGGCGGTCCGGGATGCGGCCGGTGACCTCGTTGGGCAGGTCGATGCCGGTCTCCTCGCCGAAACCGAAGCCCTTGGCGGCCTTGTAGAGGTACTCGTTCGGCTCCTTCGGGTTGAGCCCGCCGTCCTTTCGCCACTCGCGGTGGCCGAGCGCGTAGAAGACGGTGTTGCAGGAGACCTCCAGCGCCCGGCCGAGGCTGATCGGGCCGTGGCCCTGGGACTCGAAGTTCTTGAAGGTCTGGTTGCCGAGGGTGTAGGAGGAGCTGCAGTTGTAGGTGTCGTCGAACGGGTAACCGGCGTTGACCGCGCCCGCGGTGGAGACGACCTTGAAGATCGAGCCGGGGGCCGCCTGCCCCTGGATGGCGCGGTTGAGCAGCGGGAAGTTGGAGTCCTTGCCGGTGAGCTTCGTGTACGTCTTGGCGTTGATGCCGCCGACCCAGGCGTTGGGGTCGTAGGCGGGGTTGGAGGCCATCGCGACGATGCGCCCGGTCTGGGTCTCCATGACGACGGCGGCGCCCGAGTCGGCCTCGTAGGGCCGGCCGGTGATCTTGTCGGTCTCCGTCCGGGCGACCTTCATGGCCTTGCTGAGCTGCTTCTCCACTATCGCCTGCACGCGGGAGTCGATGCTGGTGACGACCGTGGAGCCGGCCTCCCCCTTGTCGCTCTCGGCCTCACCGATGACACGGCCGAGCTTGTCCACCTCGTAGCGGGCGACGCCGGCACTGCCGCGCAGGGCCTGGTCGTAGGTACGTTCCAGTCCCGAACGGCCGATCTGGTCGGACCGCAGCAGCGGCGAGTCGGTGTCCTGGGCCTCGCTGACCTCCTCGTCGGTGACCGGCGACAGGTAACCGAGGACCTGGGAGGTGCCCGCCTTGTAGGGGGCGGGGTAGCGGCGCATCGCGGTGGGCTCGGCGGTGATGCCGGGGAAGTCCTCGGCCCGTTCGCGGATCTGGAGGGCCTGCTGGGTGGTGGCCTCGTCGGTGATCGGGATCGGCTGGTACGGCGAGCCGTTCCAGCACGGCTGGGGGGTCTCGGCGTTGCAGAGCCGCACCTTGTCGGCGACGTCCTTGTAGGACATGCCCAGCACTTCGGCGAGCCGGGTGAGCACGGCCTCGCCGTCGTCCTTCATCTTCATCAGGTCGGTGCGGCTGGCGGACACCACCAGCCGGGTCTCGTTGTCGGCGATCGGCACACCGCGGGCGTCGAGGATGGCGCCGCGGGTGGCGGGCTGCACGACCTGCTGCACGTGGTTGCCGGCGGCCTCCTTCTCGTACTCGTCGCCGTTGCGGATCTGGAGGTACCACAGCCGGCCGCCGAGCGTGAGCAGCAGGGAGAAGACCAGGATCTGGATGGCGACAAGTCGGATGGTGACGCGGGTCGTGCGCCCGGTCTCCGGAATGTTGCTCACAACGCCCCCTCGCTCACAGTCGTTTGACTCCCTTGATGCGGCCGACCCGGCTACGGGCCTGGCGGCCCAGCAGGGAACCGCCGCCGCCTCCGTAGCCGGTGCCGCGTCTCCCGCTCTTCGACAGCCGCCCGTTGAGCCGGCCGCCGCCGGCGCCCATCAGGCCGAAGGTGCCCTCACCGCCGGCTTTGGCGGAGCCCGGGGCCGACTCGGCGAGCGGGTCGTTGTCGGCCCGCCGGGCCAGCGCCATGATCAGCGGCACGGTGAAGGGCGCGAGCAGCAGGTCGTACAGCGTGGCGGTGAGCAGCAGCCCGCCGAGGCCGACGTGCCGGCCGGCGGTGTCACCGACGAGCGCGCCGACGCCGGCGTAGAGCAGCGTCGAGGAGAGCGCCGCGGCGGCGACCACCAGCATCGGGCCGGTGGCGCTGCGGTGCTGGCCGGTCTCGGGTTTGGTGAGGCCGGCCGCGTAGCCGACGACGCACAGCACCAGCGCGTAGCGGCCGACCGCGTGGTCGGCGGGGGGTGCGAGGTCGGCGAGCAGTCCGGCGCCGAAGCCGATCAGCGCGCCCCCGGTGTGGCCGTAGACGAGGGCGAAGGCCAGTACGGTCAGCAACAGCAGGTCGGGGGTGGCGCCGGGCAGTTGCAGCCTGGCGAGCACACTGACCTGGATGATCAGGGCGACGACCACCAGCGTGGTCGACAGCAGCATCCGGTTGAACCGCATCGATTCAGTCCCCTTGCTCGGCGGCGTCTTGGTCGTCGGCGTTCTGCCGGTTGCCGGCGAGACCTGCCGGATCCTGTGGGTCGTCAGGTTGCTGCGGGTCGGCCGGGGCTGCGGGGTCGGCGGGGTCCTGGGGCTCGGCCGCGCCCTGCGGGTCGGGGGCGTTCTCCGCGCCCGGGGTGACGGTCACGGTGACGGTCGGGGTGGGCCTGGCCTTGGGCGGGTCGGGCAGCACCATGTCGCGCGGGTCCTCGCGCGGGGGCTGCACGACGACTCCGACGATGTCCAGCTTGCTGAAGCCGACGTAGGGCCGCACCCGCACCGTCCGGGTCAGGTCACCGCTGCTGGGGCTGACCTGGATGATCTCGCCGACGGGCACGCCGGGCACGAACGGCCTGTCGTTGCTGGAGCCGAAGGTGACCAGGCGGTCGCCGCGCTTGACCGACGCCTTGGCGTTGAGCAGCTGCACGGTGAGCGCGCTGTCGCCGCGGCCGTTGGCGAAGCCGATCTCGCCGGTCTTCTCCATCCGGGTGCCGACGGTGAAGTCCGGGTCGGTCGCCAGCAGCACGGTGGACGTGCTGGGGCCGACGGTGGTGACGCGCCCCACCAGGCCGTCGCCGTTGAGCACGGTCATGTCCCGGGTGACGCCGTCCCGCTCACCGATGTCGATGGTGATCGTCCAGGAGAAGCCCTGGGCCGCGCCGATGGCGATGACCTGGGCGCCCTTGACCCCGTACTGGCCGGCGGCCGCGGTCCTGAGCAGCTTGTCGAGTTCGGCTGCGCGGGTCTTGTTGCGGGCGTCGGAGCCGAGGCGCTGCTTGAGTTCGGCGTTCTCGCGTTCCAGGACGGCGATGCGACCGTGCCGGTCGCCGGAGTCGCGGACGGCGGCGATGGCGTTGCCGACCGGGTCGACGGCGGTGGCGACGCTGTTCTCCACCGGCCCGAACACGGTGGCGGCGCTGTGCCGTGCGCGGTCCAGCGGCGAGCTGTCACCTCCGCGGAGGTCCATGGTGATCAGTGCGAACGCGACGGCGACCAGCAGTACGAGCAGCAGCCGGCTCTCTCGTGTGTCCCTCACGTGTGACGGCCGTGCCTTTCCCCTTGTGGAACCGTTTCCTGTGGGCTGTACAACCGGGCTGTACAACGAGCTGCCGCCCGTGGGGCAGTCGCCTGAGCGACGGACCCCTCGTTCGGGTTACCTGCGCGGCTGGGAGTCCAGGACCTGCTGGAGCGCCTCGAACTCCTCGACGCACTTGCCGGAACCGAGCGCGACCGAGTCCAGCGGTTCCTCGGCGATGTGGATCGGCATGCCCGTCTCGCGGCGTAGCCGTTCGTCGAGGCCGCGGAGCAGGGCACCGCCGCCGGTCAGCACGATGCCGCGGTCCATGATGTCGCCGGACAACTCGGGCGGGCACTTGTCCAGCGTCGTCTTGACGGCGTCCACGATCGAGTTGACCGGCTCCTCGATGGCCTTGCGCACCTCGGCGGCGGAGATGACGACCGTCTTGGGCAGTCCGCTGACGAGGTCCCGGCCGCGGATCTCGGTGTGCTCGTCCTTCTCCAGGTCGTACGCCGAGCCGATGGTGATCTTGATGTTCTCGGCCGTCCGCTCACCGAGCAGGAGGCTGTACTCCTTCTTGATGTGCTGGATGATCGCGTTGTCCAGCTCGTCGCCGGCCACCCGGATGGACTGGGCGGTGACGATGCCGCCGAGGGAGATCACGGCGACCTCGGTGGTGCCGCCGCCGATGTCGACGACCATGTTGCCGGTGGCCTCGTGCACCGGCAGTCCCGAGCCGATGGCGGCGGCCATGGGCTCCTCGATGATGTGCACCTGCCGGGCACCGGCCTGCGTCGACGCCTCGATGACGGCCCTGCGCTCCACTCCCGTGATGCCCGAGGGGACGCAGATGACGACCCGGGGGCGGGCGAGGTAGCGGCGCTTGTGGATCTTGAGGATGAAGTAGCGCAGCATGCGCTCGGTGATCTCGAAGTCGGCGATGACGCCGTCCTTGAGTGGGCGGACCGCCACGATGTTGCCCGGGGTCCGTCCGATCATCTTCTTCGCCTCGGCACCGACCGCCAGGATGCCCCCGGTGTTGGTGTTGATGGCGACGACCGATGGCTCGTTCAGGACGATCCCGCGACCCCTGACGTACACCAGCGTGTTGGCAGTCCCGAGGTCGATTGCCATGTCACGGCCGATGAACGACATGTTGTTCGCCATGAGGATACGTCTGGCCTTCCAGCAGAAGCGGTGGTTACGAGGGGAGGGCAGGATGCGCTGCGGGGCGGCGCGGAGGCACTGTCCGCCAGATGCCCCCATCGTAGTCGCGTCCGTTCGAACGCGCCGCGAGGGCTACTGACCATTGTCCGCGGAACACGTGCCGTCCCCTTCTCTGGTGACGTCGTGTCCGGGTGATTCGTTCCCGGCCCGTCCGCGCGTATACCAAAGGGCGATCGAGTTCCCTCGGTCGCCCCAGGTCAAGTCCCGCGCGGACGGTGACACGCCGTCAGGAGAGGCCGGGGAAGAAAATCTTCATTTCCCGTTCTGCGGACTCCTCGGAGTCCGAGGCGTGAATGAGATTCTCCCGGACGATCGTGCCGAAGTCACCCCGAATGGAGCCGGGAGTGGCCTGGATCGGGTCGGTCGGGCCGGCCAGCGCGCGCACACCCTCGATGACGCGCTCCCCGGTGACGACCATGGCAACGGACGGTCCGGAGGACATGAACTCCACCAGCGGCTCGTAGAAGGGGCGGCCCTGGTGCTCGGCGTAGTGCTGCTCGAGGATGCCGCGGTCCAGCGTGCGCATCTCCAGCGCGCTGATCTCCCAGCCGGCCTTGCTCTCGATCCGGCGGAGGATCTCGCCCACCAGGCCGCGCCTCACCGCGTCAGGCTTGAGAAGGACGAGGGTGCGCTGGCTCATGTCGCGGCTCCTTGCTGCAAACGGGTGTGAATGCGCCGAGATTACAGGGAGCGATCAGGGCGCCGGTATCCGGACCCGGGAGGACGTCAGGCCGCGTCGGCGGCGAACCGGGCCCGGGCCTCGTCGATCTTCCGTCCGAAGTGGATGGACGCCCACCACAGGCCGGCGAACACCAGTCCGAGGAAGAACATCACCGGCAGCACCAGGCCCGCGGCGATCAGTCCCCCCTGCAGGACCCAGCCCAGTTGCAGGCCACCCGGCCGGGTGATCATGCCGCACAGCAGCAGGCACAGCGCCATCGCGACACCGCACACCAGCCACACGGTTCCCGTGCCGTGGTCGGACAGCTGCATGGCGACCAGCCCGGCGAGGCCGATGACGAAGAACTCCCCGATCAGGGTGGAGGCGCAGAGGGTGCGCATCAGCCGTCCCTCCCCAGCAGCAGGCGGGCCTCACCGACGGTGATGACGGACCCGGTGACGAGCACCCCTGCTCCGGCGTACTCGTCCTCCTCCTCGGCGAGTGTGATCGCCGCCTCCAGTGCGTCGTCGAGCCGCGGCTCGACCACCACACGCTCCTCACCGAACACCTCGACGGCGAGCGCGGCCAGCGCGTCCACGTCCATCGCGCGGGGGGTGGCGTTGCGGGTCACGACGACCTCGGCGAGCAGCGGTTCGAGGGCTTCCAGCAGGCCGCGCACGTCCTTGTCGGCGCTGGGGCCGACCACGCCGACGAGCCGGCTGAAGGCGAAGGCCTCACCGATCGCGGTGGCGGCGGCCTGCGCGCCCGCCGGGTTGTGCGCCGCGTCCAGCAGCACCGACGGACTGGTGCGCACCAGCTCCAGCCGCCCGGGGGAGGTGACGGAGGCGAGCGCGGTCCGGATCACGTCGACGTCCAGCGTGCGGTCGTGGACGGAGCCGATGCCGAAGAACGCCTCGACCGCCGCCAGCGCCACCGCCGCGTTGTGCGCCATGTGCGCGCCGTGCAGCGGCAGGAACAGGTCCGGGTACTCGCCGCCCAGGCCGCGCAGGGTCACCAGCTGGCCGCCGACGGCGACCTCCCGACTGACCACGCCGAACTCCATGCCCTCGCGGGCGACGGTGGCGTCCACCTCGACGGCCTTCTTCAGCAGCACGGACGCGGCCCCGACCGGCTGCTGGGACATCACCACCGTGGCGTCCTGCTTGACGATCCCGGACTTCTCCGCGGCGATCTCCTCGGGCGTGCCGCCCAGCCGGTCGGTGTGGTCCAGGGCGATCGGGGTGACCACGGCGACCTGGGCGTCGATCACGTTGGTGGCGTCCCAGCTCCCACCCATGCCGACCTCGACGACGGCGACCTCCACGGGCGCGTCGGCGAAGGCCGCGTAGGCCATCGCGGTGAGCACCTCGAAGAAGGAGAGGCGGTGCTCCTGGCCGGCGTCGACCATCTCGACGAACGGCTGGATGTCCCGGTACGTCTCGACGAACTTCTCCGCCGGGACGGGCGTCCCGTCGATGCTGATGCGTTCGGTGACCGACTGCACGTGCGGGCTGCTGTAGCGGCCGGTGCGCAGTTCGAAGGCGCCGAGCAGCGCCTCGATCATGCGGGCGGTGCTGGTCTTGCCGTTCGTGCCGGTGATGTGGATGGCCTGGTAGGCCCGCTGGGGCTCCCCGAGCACGTCCATCAGGGCGCTGATCCGGTCCAGCGAGGGCTCCAGCCGGGTCTCGGGCCAGCGTGCGGCGAGTTCCTTCTCGACCTCCCGCAGCGCCCGGTCCAGCTCCGGGTCGGTCGGCCGGGTGGGCACCACGTCGCCCTGCGGTGAGGACTGGGTGCGCAGCGTGCGGCTGCCCGCCTCGATCACCGCCAGATCGGGATCGCGGGTGGTCTCCTCCCCGACGATGTCCGCGAAGGCGTCGGACGTGTCGGGAGGCCCGGAGTCGGGGTCCTGGGGGCCGGGGTTGCCGGGGGTGTCGCTCACGTCAGCCAGTCTACGGAGCCCGGGCGGGGGCCACCCAGCGGCGTCGTCCGTCCGGGCCCGCGACGGAGGTCCGCCACCTCTCCCGGCGAGCGGTACCGCGGACGCCGGCTCGGCTTCCACCGCGGACAGACGTCCTACCAGGTCAACGTCTCGTAGCCGGTCGGCGCGGAGGCCTCCGGGCCGACCGCCCACGAGCAGGCGAAGCGCACGCTCCAGCCGGAGTGACCCGGCTCGGAAACACCGCCCCACCCGTGTCACACTCGTCGCATGCGCGTCTACCTGGGCTCCGATCACGCCGGCTACGAACTCAAGAACCACCTCGTGGAGTGGCTGCAGGAGGTGGGTCACGAGCCCGTCGACTGCGGGCCGCACATCTACGACGCGGCGGACGACTACCCGCCCTTCTGCCTGCGCGCGGCCGAGCGGACCGCCGACGACACCGAGAGCATGGGCATCGTGATCGGCGGGTCCGGCAACGGCGAGCAGATCGCCGCCAACAAGGTCCGCGGGATCCGCGCGGTGCTCGCGTGGAGCGAGCAGACCGCGCAGCTGGGCCGGGAGCACAACAACGCCAACGTGCTGAGCGTCGGCGCCCGCATGCACAGCACCGAAGAGGCCCAGCGCTTCGTCGAGGTGTTCCTCGACACCTCCTTCACCGGTGAGGAGCGGCACCAGCGCCGCATCGACATGCTGAGCATCTACGAGGCGTCGGGCAAGCTTCCGGACATTCCCGCACACCACCCGCAGCAGGACTGATTCCCGGGGCGTCCGCCACCCGGCGGACGCCCGGATCGCAGACGTACCGCCCGACCGCAGACCGACCGTTCGCGCGGCCGGAGCCCGGCCGCCGCACTCGGCCGCGTCCGGCCCGCGTCCGGCGGCGCCCGCAGGAGCCCGCCATGCCCGAGGGGCACACGATCCACCGGCTCGCCGCCGACCTCGGCGAACGATTCGCCGGACGGCCGGTCGTGGCGTCCAGCCCGCAGGGCAAGTTCAGCGACGGTGCGGCCCTCGTCGACGGCCGGGTGCTCGTCCGCACCGACGCCGTCGGCAAGCACCTCTTTCTCGGCTTCGCCGCCGGAACACCGGACCCGTCCGACCTCGGCTGGGTGCACATCCATCTCGGGCTGTTCGGCAAGCTCGGCTTCGGCCGGGTTCCCGCCCCGCCGCCCACCGGCACGGTGCGGCTGCGCCTGGTCAACGAGCTGGCCTACGCCGACCTGCGCGGCCCGACCGCGTGCGCACTGCTGACCGAGGCCGACAAGCAGGCCATAGCCGACCGGCTCGGCCCCGACCCGCTGCGGGACGACGCCGACCCCGACCGCGCCTGGGCGCGGATATCCCGCAGCCGGACCAACATCGCCGCGCTGCTGATGGACCAGAAGGTCATCGCGGGCGTCGGCAACGTCTACCGCGCCGAGGTCCTCTTCCGGCACGGCGTGCACCCCTACCTGGCCGGGCGGGAACTGAGCCGGGACACCTGGCAGGCCCTGTGGTCGGACCTGGTGGAACTGATGCGCGAGGGCGTGCGGCTCAACCGGATCGACACCGTCCGCCCCGAGCACACCCCGGAGGCGATGAACCGCCCGCCGCGTGAGGACGACCACGGCGGCGAGGTGTACGTCTACCGCCGGGCCGCGCGACCGTGCCACATCTGCGGCACCGAGGTGCGCACGGCGGACCTGGGCGGACGCAACCTCTTCTGGTGCCCGGGCTGCCAACGCCCCTGAGGGCTGCCGTCGCCCACGTGCCGCGGGCCCCCGTACCGATGGCCCCCGTACCGCGGGCCCCCGTGCCGGGAGCCCCGCTCCGGGCGCGGCTGCCTGGGGAGCCCCCGCGTTCGGAGTGCCCCCG